>JBFLKR010000230.1:0-4496 GCA_040883295.1 Acidimicrobiia bacterium | reverse complement strand
GGAGAGATCGGCGCCAGACAGGTCGGCGCCGGTCAGGTCGGACAACGACAGGTTGGCCCGCCGGAGGTCATGTCCGGCGAGGTCGACGCCCCGGAGGTCGCAGTCCTTGAGGGCCAGGTCGCGCAGGTCATGGGTGGCGGGACGCCAGCCGCGCAGGTCGAGGCCGATCATCGGCCGCTTGCGGTACTTGGCATACGACTCGGCGGTCAGGAATCGGGCCCGTTGCCGGGGATCCAGGGACCCGGAGGTGAACCGCTCCCGACCGGTCGTCGGGTCGCCGACGTTGTGGTAGTTCGACTCACGCTCCCAGTAGCCGAGCCGGTCCTCGGCGAGCAGCTCGATCCGGTGCACCCATTTCAGGCTCTTGTAGAAGTACCGGGACGGCAGCAGGGTTCGGAGGGGCCAGCCATGCTCGACGGTGAGCGGCTCGCCGTCGACCGAGTGGACGAGCCACACCTCGTCGACCAGGTCGACCGGGACCGAGGTGTCGTGGCGTCGGGGGCTGTAGGCCTCGAAGCGGACGAACGCGGCGGTCGGATCGATGCCGGCCCGGTCGAGTACCCGCCGGAGCGGCATTCCGGTGAAGGCCAATCCGAGGCGGCTCCAGGACGTGACGCAGTGGATGTCGGCCACCAGATCATCGGTGGCGGCCGCCAGCACCTCGGGATGGGTGAGCGAGAGCGGCGACTCGACAAGACCGCCGACCTCCAACCGCCAGGCGTCGAGGTCGAGGGCGTCGGGGCTGGGTGACCGCTCCCCCACCACCGGAAAGCGGCGAGTCTCGACCTGGCCGGGGTGGAGCGTGCCGGAGCTCACGTCGATCCGCACTCAGACCTCCTCGGGCACCCGGAAGTCGGGGCCCGGCCGCACCGTGTAGATGAGCGGCACCGAGAGCACGGACACGGCGCCCTTGACGATGACGTTGGCCCAGAAGATCGAGATGGCCACGGACCCGGGCACGACACCGACGAAGGCGATGCCCACGAAGATCGCCGAGTCGACCGGGATCGCCACCGCGTTGGAGGCGAGCACCCGGCCCCACTGGTACCGCTCGCCGAAGGCCAGCACCCAGCGCCGGTACGCCTCGGTGTCGAGCAACTCGGAGACGACCTCGGCGATGATCGAGGCGAGGACGATCCGAGCCACCGGGCTCAGCAAGTCGGCGAAGCCCTCCTGGGGCCCGACGGCGAGGTCGGGCGGGAGCACGCCGACCAGCCAGAAGAGGCCGACCATGACGAGGTTGATGCCCGCGGCCGTGAAGATGGCCATCCGGGCGGCCCGGACCCCACCGACCTTGTGGATGAGGTCGCGGATGGTGAACGTCAGCGGATAGATCAGGGTGCCGCCGTCGACCGAGAACCCGGCGATGTCGAGGATCCGCAGTGATGTGATGTCGGCGAGCATCTGCGCCGCCACGTAGACGGCCACCACGAAGGCAAGGGTGAGGGCCCATGTGGGGGCACGACGGTCCGGGTCGGGGGCGGTCACGGTCGGAAGGGTATGGCGATCGGTTGACGGGAGCCACCCGATCCTCCTAACGTACAACCAGATGGTTGCAGATCAGGAGCTCACCGACGAGGAGGTCGACCGCCTGTTCAGGGCGCTCGCCGATGCGACGCGTCGGGACATCGTGCGTCGCACCCTCGGCGAGGGCGCCTCGATCAGCGACCTGGCGAGCCGGTACGACATGTCGTTCGCCGCCGTGCAGAAACACGTGGCGGTGTTGGAGGAGGTCGGACTGGTCACCAAACAGCCCCGAGGGCGGGAACGCATCGTCCGCGGCAACCCGGCCCCCATCGAGCAGGCCCAGGCGCTCCTGGACCAGTACGAGGCGATCTGGCGCGACCGGATCGAACGACTCGACGCCCTGCTCGCCGAACCCGACGACCAGTAGAGGACCCACCCATGCCCGTCACCTCCGTCACCAAGGACCCCGAGGCGCTCACGATGACCGTCGTCTGCGACTTCCCCGTGCCCGTCGAGCGGCTGTGGACGGCATATGCCGATCCTCGCCAACTCGAGCGGTTCTGGGGTCCCCCCGGCTGGCCGGCGACCTTCACCCACCATGAGATGAGCCCCGGTGGCCGGGCCGACTACCACCTGACCGGGCCCGACGGCGAGCGATTCCACGGCTACTGGGAGTTCGTCTCGGTCGAGGCGCCCCACTCGTTCGAGGTCCACGACGGGTTCGCCCACCCGGACGGGTCGCCGAACACCGACATGCCCGCCATGCGCCTCGTCATGCAGTTCGACGCCACGGCCGGCGGCTCGCGGTCGACATCGGTGACCCACTTCGCCTCGGCCGAGCAGCTCGAGGAGGTCCTCGCGATGGGCGCCGAAGAGGGCGCGGTCCTGTCGATGGGCCAGCTCGACCAACTGCTCGCCGATCTCCGCGACCATGCCCGGACGACCGAGGCGGAGATCCTGTCGGACACGCTCGTACGGATCACCCGATTCTTCGACCACCCGCGCGACGAGGTGTGGCGGGCCCACACCGAGCCCGACCTCATCCGTCGGTGGCTGCTGGGTCCCGACGGTTGGACGATGCCGACCTGCGAGGTCGACCTCGCCGTCGGCGGTGCCGTTCGCTACGGCTGGGCGCCGGCGGAGGGGACCGAGGGCACTCCCTTCGTCATCGAGGGCGAGACGCAGTGGGTGGAGGCCCCCTTCCGGTGGGTGACGACCGAGTCGATGGAGGGCATCGACGGACCGCCCACCACCAACGATCTCACGCTCACCGAGGTGGACGGCGGGACGCTGCTCACGATCCTCATGACGTACCCGAGTGCCGAGGCCCGGGACGTCATGCTCGGCACCGGGATGACGGACGGCATGGAGGCGAGCTACGGGCGGCTGGCGACGGCCGTCCTGGCCCACGGGGTTTGAACCCTGGGTTGTGGGCGTCGGATTCCGACGCTCACGGCCCTCGGTTCGGCCGATCGGCGACGCTCACAACCCAGGGTTGGAGCCTCACTCCTTGACGTAGGGCTTGCCCTCCGCCGCCGGCGGCCGCGACCGGCCGACGACGCCCGCCACGACGATGATCGTGACGATGTAGGGCGCCATGAGCAGAAACTCGGAGGGGATGGGTGTCTGGAGGATCGCCAGCTTCTGGGAGAGCGAATCGGAGAACCCGAACACCAGCGCCGCCGCCAAGCCGCCGATCGGGTGCCAGCGGCCGAAGATCATGGCGGCGAGGCCGATGAACCCCCGCCCGGCGGTGATGTTCTCGTCGAACCGCCCGACCGTGCCGAGCGTGAAGTAGGCGCCACCGAAGCCCGCCACCATGCCGCCGATGATGGTGCCGAGGTACTGGTGGAAGTACACGTTGACGCCGAGGGTGTCGGCGGCCCCGGGATGCTCGGACACGGCCCGGGTCCGCAGGCCCCACCGGGTGTGGAAGAAGCCGATGGTGAACGCGGCGACGAGGGCGTACATCCCGTAGACGAGGATCGTCTGGTTGAACAGCACGGGCCCGATCACGGGGATGTCCCCGAGGATCGGGATCTTGATCGCCCGGAAGATCGGCGCATTGTTCAGTTCCGGACGCGCCACCAGTACCTGGGAGGTCAGGAACGACGTGAGCCCGAGGGCGAAGAGGTTGATCACGACGCCGGTGATGATCTGGTCGACCCGGTACTTGATCGACATGACCGCCAGGAAGGCGGCGAGAACCCCACCGATGGCGACCGAGGCAGCCAGGCCCACCAGACCAGAGCCCGTGACCGAGGCCACCAGCACACCGGCGAAGGCACCGCTCAGCAGCATGCCCTCGATGCCGATGTTGATGATGCTCGAGCGCTCCGAGATGATGCCGGCGAGCGCCGCCAACGCGATCGGCGTCGCCTTCACCAACGTCGAGTCGAGCATCCCCACGAGCGAGAACGAGCGGTCGGCCGCCGCCCAGGCGAGGAAGGCGAACACGAAGAGGAGGAGTCCGATGCCCAGGACCAGACTCGCCTTGTCGCCGAAGCCCCGGGTGAGTTGCACGGCACCGGCGAAGGCAAGGAGCACCGCCACCGCCCAGGCGGTGCCGGCGGCAGGCAGGACGAGCGGGCCGAGTTGGATGGCATCCTGGGCACGACTGAGGCCGAACGAGGCATCGCCCTCGGTACCGGCGGCGAACACGATCGCCACGAACCCGGCGAGCAACAGCAGGACGATGCCGATCACCCGCGCCCGGGTGCGCTGGGCCTTCGACAGGGCCTTCGGGGCCTGGGGCTCGGTGAGCAGTGCCGTCATCCGCCCCACCCCCCGCTGATCTGCTCGGACTCGGTGTTCACCCGCACCCGGTAGATGGAGCGGACGAGCGCCGGGGCGGCGACGAACACGATGATGAGCGCCTGGATGACGGTGACGATGTCGATGCCGACGCCGGGATCGACCTGCATCTGCTGGCCACCGGCCCGCAGTGCCCCGAAGAGGAGGCCGGCGGCGACGACGCCCCACGGGTGGGAGCGGCCCAGCAGGGCCATGGCGATGGCATCGAAGCCGAT
>JBFLKR010000229.1:0-9299 GCA_040883295.1 Acidimicrobiia bacterium | reverse complement strand
CCGTTCACCCCCACCACCCGACGAGGGCCGTATGTTCCAGTGGGAACACCCGCCCCCGCTCAGGCCCGTGGGCCCTCATTCCTCCTCGTCGCGCCTACCACCCGTGTCCGAGCGGGAGATCACGACCGATCGACGGGGGTCCTCGCCCTCCGAGTAGGACTCCACCCCGTCGATCGCGGCGATGGCGTCATGCACGACCTTGCGATCGGCTGGATTCATGGGCTCGAGCATGATCTCGCCGCCGTCCTCCAGCACCTGCGAGGCCAGGCGCTCGGCGTAGATGGACAAGGCCTCCCGGCGCCGTTCGTTGTACCCGGCGATGTCGAGGCGGACCCGGGCCGGTTGGTGGAACCGTCGCTGCACGACCGTGCGGGTCACTTCCTGCACGGCCGACATGACGACCCCCTTCGCGCCGACCAGGGCTTCTGTCTGGTCACCGTCGACCGCGGCCGTGATGATGTCCTTCTGCACGTCCACGGACACGTTGCCTTCGATCCCGAAGGCCGTGACGAGACCCTTGAGAAAGGAATCGACCGCCTCGGCCTGGCCGGCGACGTCCTCCTTGGCCTCCGGCTCCTTGGCGTCCGAGGCGCTGCCACGACCGTTCCCCCCCGAAGACTGCTGCTTGCCACGGCCACCCGAGGAGCTGCTGCCGCCCGGACGGCCGCCCGACGAGCCGGGCCTGGCCTCGGATCGATCCTGGTCGCTCGACTGGTCACCCGTCTTCGAGCCTCCACCCTTGCCCCGGCGGCGCCGGCGCTTCTTCTTGGGAGCCGGCTTGGGACGGACTCGAACCACCGCGTCCTCGCCGCCCACGCCGAGGAAGCCCTTCTTCCCCTCCGTGATGATCTCGATCTCGGCCTGTTCCTCGGATTCGAGTCCGAGTTCGGCGAGGGCCCCGGCGACGGCGACCTCGACGGTCCTGCCCCGTACTTCCACGAACTCCATCGTCATGACCTCCTGCGGCGGCGGCGCTGCTGCTTCTTGGCGGAACCCTGCGGCTTCGCGGGCTTCTTCTGTGGGGCCTCGGGCCCTGCTTGCTCATCCGACGACGCAGCCGGTTTCGGCGGCTCCAGGGCGGCGGCCTTCGCAGCCTCCCGGTTCTCGTCGAGACGGTTGATGACTCGCTGCTGGCTCAGGCGGACCAGGCTCGACGTCGTCCAGTAGACGGTGAGGCCGGCCGGGAACGTCCAGGCGAAGACGCCGAACATGATTGGCAGCACCTTGGTGATGGTCTGCATCTGCTTCGCCTGGGGGTTGTCGGCGACGTTGGTGCCTGCCTCGTTGTATCGCTGCTGGACGAGCTGGGCGAAGTACTGACCCCCGACCATCAAGCCGATGAGCAGGAAGTAGGGAATCAGGGCCAGGAATCCCGCCTCCGAGCCCCACACGGCCGACGGCGACGTCGTGAGGTCGAGCAGACCCTGGGATGGATCCAGCCCGAACAGGGCTCCGAGGAAGTGGGCGCTCCCATTGATGGCGAGGTCGTCGTAGAGCCGGAACCCCTCCTGCACCTCGAAGAGGGCGTCGCCGTTGTCACTCCCGATGCTCTGGAGCACGCGGAACAGCGCCCACCAGATCGGGAGCTGCACGAGCATCGGCAGGAGACATCCGCCGGGTGTGGCGCCATTCTCCCGTTGCAGCTTGACCATCTCGGTCTGCAGGGTCTGGGGCTCGTCCTTGTACTTCTCCTGCAGCTTCTTGATCTCCGGACCGATTTTCTGGAAAGCTTTGGTAGCCCGGGTCTGTTTCAGTACGAGCGGGAACACCAGGGTGTTGACGACGATCGTCAGTGCGATGATCGCCAGTCCGAGGCTCGGGATGTACTCGTAGAACCACTCGAGGAAGAGCAGGATCGGCTGGCCGATGACGCGGAGGACGGTGTTCATCTACTGCTCCGGCACCGGGTCGTAGCCGCCCTCGTGGAGCGGATGGCAGCGGCCGAGCCGCCGCAGGCCGAGCCAGGTTCCACGGAGGAGGCCGAACCGGCCGATCGCCTCCGCCGTGTACTGCGAACAGGTCGGCTGGAAGCGACACTTCGGGCCGGACAGTGGCGACACCCAGCGCTGATAGCTGCGCACCGCCGCCAGGCCCACCCGGGTCCCCACGTCGTGGCGGGGGTTCTCAACCGACATGCTGCTCCTCGGGGAGACCGGCGCTGACCCAGTCCCTCAGGCGATCGAAGTCGACGTCGGGGACCGACGGGCCGGCGATCACCGCCACGTGGGTGGCTTCGGGGAGGTCGACATCGGCCAGGATGGCTCGGAGTCGCCGCTTTGCCCGGTTTCGCCGCACTGCCGATCCGACCTTGCGGCTGGCGATGACGGCCACCCGGGTCTCGCCATCGGACGACGGGGCGCAAAGGACCGTGATACCTCCTCGCCGGACGCGATGGCCGGTGGCGAAGAGGCGCTCGAAGTCGGCGCGACGACGAAGGGGCAGGATGGGCGGCGTCCTCAGGCGGAGATCCGCTTGCGGCCCTTGGAGCGCCGGCGGGCGATGGTGGCTCGACCCGGACGGGTGCGCATGCGGGCGCGGAAGCCCATCTTCCGCTTCCGACGGCGATTGTTCGGCTGGTAGGTGCGCTTCATGACAAAGACTCCTCGAGGCTGCGGCAAGGGGGAGGGATCGAAGCGCTCACAGGTTACGGAGCACGGTGCGGTACCGCAACACGACACGGTGTCCGGCGCCGGACGCGAAAACTAGGTGGCCACCCGCGAAATCCGGTCGTATACCCCTCGTTCCCGTCCGCGTCATCCTGCTTCGCAAGGACGACCACGAACGAGCCCGCAAACACGCTTTCTTCGGCATACGACGAATCGATTCTGGTCACGCCTCCGGGGGTGTTTTCGCGCTGTTGACGGCCAAGAGGCCATCCATATACTCCGCCGCCCCCGGAGACTTCCCCCTGGGCAGCAACGAACCAAATTCCCATCCGCGCGCGGTTTTCCACATATGTGGAGACTCGTGTGGATAGCGGGGAATCGACGAGAAGGGGCGCGAGAGTGCAGACGATGGTGAGCAATTGGGACGGGTTCCGGCGAGTCGTCCGCCAGGCGGTGGGCGATGGCACCTGGGACCGCTGGTTCGACCCCCTCACCGCCACCGAGGAAGACGGCATCCTCACCCTGCACACCACGTCGGACATCCACACCCGGTGGCTGAAGGACCGATTCCTCGGCCTGCTCGAGAAGGCCGCCGACCAGGTCTACGGCGAGGTGGAACTCCAGTTCACCGTGGTGCCAGAGGCCCAACTCGACCTCCCTCCGAGCCAGATCCCCACGACCGATCCCCGGCCGGAGCCGGACAACGCACCGGCCCCGGCGCCGACGCTCCTCCACCGCTACACCTTCGAGGACTTCGTCGTCGGATCCTCCAACCGATTCGCCCATGCCGCCGCCCAGGCAGTGGCCGAGCAGCCGGGCAGCCTCTACAACCCGCTCTTCATCCACGGCGGCGCCGGACTCGGCAAGACCCACCTGCTCCACGCGGTCGGTCACCTCGCCCACATGCTCGACGGTCGCCGGGTCGTCCGATACGTCACCTCCGAGCGGTTCCTCAACGACTTCATCGACTCGATCCGTGAGCGGCGCGTGGATTCGTTCAAGGCCAAGTACCGCACGATCGACGTGCTGCTCCTCGACGACGTCCAGTTCTTCCAGGGCAAGGAGCAGATCCTCGAGGAGTTCTTCCACACCTTCAACGCCCTGTACGAATCGGGCAAGCAGATGGTCATCAGCTCCGACCGTCACCCCCGGGAGCTCTCCTCGCTCGAAGACCGCCTCCGCAGTCGATTCGAGTGGGGCCTGCTGACCGACATCCAGCCGCCCGACGTCGAGACCCGCCTCGCCATCCTCGAGCGCAACGCCCGCGTCTCGCCGGTGCCCATCCCCTTCGACGTCCTCGAGTTCATCGCCAAGAACGTCTCCAACAACATCCGCGAGCTCGAGGGCGCCCTCACGAGGGTGACGGCCGACAGCCGGCTCAACGGCCACCCGGTGACACTCGAGGGCGCCCGGTCCCTGCTCTCGGACCTCACCCCCGACGGCATCAAGGTCGTCGACGGGCCCGCCATCATCGCCGTCACCGCCGACGCCTTCGGTTACCTGCCCGACGACATCACCTCCAAGAGCCGCAAGCAGCCGCTGGTCACCGCCCGTCAGATCGCCATGTACCTGTGCCGGGAGCTCACGGACGACTCACTGGTCCAGATCGGGGCGCTCTTCAATCGTGACCACAGCACGGTGTTGCACTCGATCGACAAGGTGAAGACGCTGCTCGGCCACGACCGTGAGGTGTTCGAGAAGGTCAACACGTTGTCCCAACGCCTGCGGACAACCGAGTAGTCATCCACACGCCTCGCCGTCGTCCACAATCGGCAGCCATCTCCCCACACCGACCCACATCGACGTCCACACCCCGATCACCCCGACCTGACGGGCCCATCGACCCTCCTTCCACAATCCACAGCCCCTACTACCACCTACTACCGTTCTCATACTCAAAGACAAGAGCAGATAGGACCGCCGATCGTGCACATCCGAGCCGACAGAGACGATCTCGCCGATGCCTTCGGGCGCGCCAGTCGAGCGGTGGGCACGCGAGCGGCCCTGCCGATCCTCTCGGGTGTGTTCTGTCGGGTGTCGGGTTCGTCACTGGCGATCACGGGCACCGACCTCGACATCACGGTGCGGACCTCCTGTGAGGTCGAGTCCCTCGAGGAGGGGGCCTTCGTCGTGCCGGCGAAGCTGGTGACCGAGGCGATCCGCAAGATGCCGGCCGGCCAGGTAACGCTGCGATCGGACGGCCAGGAGCTCGTCATCGAGGGGCGCGGGCCTCGGTTCGCGATCCGGGAGCTGCCGGTCGACGAGTTCCCCGACGTGCCGGAGCCGGACCTGACGGGCGGGGTGGACGTGCCGGGCGATCTGTTCGCCGACGCCATCAAGCAGGTCGTCACCGCCGCCTCGGTCGACTCGGCCCGACCGGTGCTGACCGGGGTGCAGGTCGAGGACGACGAAGCCGGCCTCCGGCTGGTCGCCACCGACTCGTACCGCCTGGCCGTGCGGACGCTCGCCGGGGTGTCGCTGGGCGGCTCGGGGCTCATTCCGGCTCGAGCCCTGCGGGAGGTACCGGCGGCCATCGGCGCCGACACGGTGACCGTGGCCATCGGCGACCGGGAGGCTGCCTTCGGGTCGAGTCGGGGGACCGTCACCGTCCGCCTCATCGAGGGGAGCTTCCCGGACTACCGCCGACTGCTGCCCGAGTCCTATCCCAATCGGGTGGTCGTCGACCGGTCCGACCTCCTCGAGGCACTCGGTCGGGCCGGCCTCGTCGCCGAGGACCACATCCCGGTCCGCCTGAAGCTGTCGGATGGCGGTGTCGACGTCGAGGTCACCCGCCAGGACGTGGGAGGCGAGGTCGAGCACATCGACGGCGTCTACTCCGGTGACGACGGGGAGGTGTTGATCGCCTTCAACCCCCGCTACCTCGGGGACGGGATCGGCGCCATCGGGTCCGACGAGATCGAGATCCAGGTCCGGGACGGACAGAAGCCGAGCATCATCCGCGGATCGGGCGACGACGCCTTCCTGTACCTCTTGATGCCCATCCGGATCTGAGGTGCGCCTCGTCTGGCTGGAGTTGGCCGGTGTCAGGACCTACGACCGGCTCCGCTTCGAGCCCGACGCCGGCACCAACGTCCTCGTCGGCGCCAACGCCGTCGGCAAGACCAACCTCATCGAGGCGATCGGCTACCTGGCGGCCCTCGGGTCCTTCCGTCGGGCCCCCGACGAGGCAATCGTGGCCCAGGGTGCCGAGGCCGCGATCATCCGGGGCGAGGTGGACCATGGTGACCGTCGATCGCTCATCGAGGTCGAGATCCCCCGCGAAGGCCGACGACGGGCCCAGGTCAACCGGTCCCGCCTGGCCAGGTCGGCCGACCTCGCCGACCACCTCCGGGCCGTCGTCTTCCAGCCCGACGACCTCGACATCGCCAAGCGGTCGCCCTCCCATCGCCGAGACTTCCTCGACGATGCCGCTGCGCTCCTGTGGCCGGCCGCCGCCGCCGACCGGTCCGACTACGAGCGGGCGGTCCGCCATCGCAATGCCCTGCTCCGCCAGATGGGTCGCCGGGCGGACCCCACCACCCTCGAGGTGTGGAACCAGCGGGTCTCGGTCGCCGGCGCCGGGGTGCTCGCCCGTCGCCGCGACACCGTCGCGGCCCTGTCCGGTCGGGTCGAGACGGCCTACTCGCAGCTCGCCGGTACCGAGGTCGCGGTCGACCTCCACTACCGCTCCGACTGGGTGCCGGACCTCGACGGCACGCCGGAGGAGTGGACGGCCAGGCTCTGGGCGGCCCTCGAGGCGGCGGCGGAGACCGACATGGACCGCCGGGTGACCACGGTCGGGCCCCATCGGGACGACCCGGCCTGGACCATCGACGGCCGGGACGCCCGCCTCCGGGCCAGTCAGGGCGAGCAGCGCACGCTGGTGCTCTCGCTGCGGCTTGCCCAGCAGGCGGCGGTGCGACACGTGGCAGGGGTCTCACCGGTACTCCTGCTGGACGATGTGTTCAGCGAGTTGGACACCGATCGGGCGAGCGCCCTCGCCGGGGCCCTCCCGGGGGGACAGTCGTTCATCACGACCGCCCGGGACGAGGAGGTCCCGCTGTCGGGTCGGCGATGGCGGGTCACGTCGGGGGCGGTGACATGACCGACGACCTGCAGCCGCTCGACGGCGGGCTCCGGCGGGCCCTGGCCCGGCTGGGCCTCCGGGACGTCGATCTGATGCTGGCCATCCGTGAGGACTGGGACGGCCTCGCCGGCCCACCCTGGGCCGGAGCCTCGCGTCCGTTGGGTGTCGCCGACGGCGAACTGGCCGTGGAGGCTGCGGCCGCCGGTCTGGTGGCAACGCTGCGATATGCCGCCCCGGCCCTCGCGAAGCGGCTCGGGGACCGCCTCGCGACCGATCGGATCCGGTCGGTCCGCGTGGTCCCACCGCCACGAGGCGGAGCCTCGCCCTCCTGAGTGGTACGGAGCGCGAATCACCGCATGGTTCTAGGCGATTTCGGCTTCCGATGCACTTGGGGATAGCCCGGCTCCGGACCTATAATCACAACGTTGTGAGAAAGCCGCCTCGGACCCGCTGACGGGGCCCCGGCGGCAGGGAGCGGACCGGCACGCGCTCCCATGCCCGAGGGCAGGAGGAGAATCGTGACGACCGCCGCCAATGCGCAGTATGGCGCCCAACAGATCACCGTGCTCGAGGGTCTCGAGCCGGTCCGCAAGCGCCCCGGGATGTACATCGGTTCGACCGGTCCCCGCGGCCTCCACCACCTCATCTGGGAAGTCGTCGACAACGCCATCGACGAGGCGATGGCCGGCTTCTGTGACGAGATCGTGGTGACGCTCCGGGCCGACGGCGGGGTCGAGGTCATCGACAACGGCCGTGGCATCCCCGTCGAGAAGCACCCCAAGACCGGCAGGTCCACGCTCGAGACCGTGCTCACCACCCTCCACGCCGGCGGCAAGTTCGAACAAGGCGCCTACACGGTGTCGGGTGGGCTCCACGGCGTCGGTGTCTCGGTCGTCAACGCCCTCAGCGAGCGCCTCGAGGCCGAGGTGCGCCGCGACGGTGCGACCTGGACCCAGGAGTTCCTCGCGGGCAACCCCGGCAAGCTGCACAAGGGTGACCCGCCGAAGGGGCGGGGCAAGGCCAGGTCGGGGACCACGATCCGGTTCTGGCCGTCGCCCGAGACCTTCTCCGAGACCACCGAGTTCGACCATCGCACCGTGGTGACCCGGCTGCGGGAGATGGCGTTCCTGAACAAGGGTCTCTCCATCGTCCTCCGCGACGAGCGGGAGGACGAGGAGGCGGAGACCACGTTCAAGTACTCCCAGGGCATCGTCGACTTCGTCAAGTACCTCAACGAGAAGCGGGAACCGATCCACGGCCGGATCGTGTACTTCGACGAGGTCTCCGACGACGCCGAGCTCGAGGTGGCGATGCAGTGGACGAACGGCTACGCCGAGAACGTCCTCAGCTTCGCCAACAACATCAACACCCACGAGGGCGGCACCCACGAGGAGGGCTTCCGCACGGCGCTCACCAAGGCCCTCAACGACTTCGGCAAGGCCAAGGGGATCATCAAGGACAAGGACGAGAACCTGTCCGGTGAGGATTGCCGAGAGGGCCTGACGGCGATCGTCTCGGTGAAGGTCCGGGAGCCCCAGTTCGAGGGGCAGACCAAGACGAAGCTCGGCAACACCGAGATTCGCTCGTACGTCCAGAGGACGCTCAACACGCTGCTTCCCGACTGGCTCGAGCGGAACTCCGCCGATGCCCGGCGCATCGTGGAGAAGGCCCAGAACGCCCAGAAGGCCCGTCTCGCCGCCCGCAAGGCGCGGGAGCTCACGCGGCGCAAGGGGCTGTTGGAGAGTTCGTCGCTGCCGGGCAAGCTCGCCGACTGCCAGTCCCGCGATCCCGAGGAGTCGGAGATCTTCATCGTCGAGGGCGACTCGGCCGCCGGCCCTGCCAAACAGGCCCGGGACTCCCGGATCCAGGCGATCCTCCCCATCCGGGGCAAGATCCTCAACGTCCAGAAGGCCCGCCTCGCCCGTGCCCTCCAGAACAACGAGGTGCAGGCGATCATCACCGCCATGGGCACGAGCATCGGTGACGAGTTCGACATCGCCAAGGCCCGGTACCACAAGCTGATCCTCCTCACCGACGCCGACGTGGACGGCGCCCACATCCGCACGCTGTTGTTGACCCTGCTGTTCCGACACATGCGAGGGCTGATCGAGGCGGGCTACGTCTACATCGCCCAGCCGCCGCTCTACCGGGTGAAGCTCGGCAAGAACGTCCACTACCTCGACACCGATGCCGACCTCGAGGCCCTGCGGGCCGAGAACCCAGGCAAGAACATCAACCCCACGCGGTTCAAGGGCCTCGGCGAGATGAACGCACCCGAGCTGTGGGAGACCGCCATGAACCCCGAGACCCGCCGGCTCGTGCGCGTGGAGCTCCACGACGCCGCCTTCGCCGACGAGATGTTCACGACCCTGATGGGGGACCAGGTGGCACCGCGCAAGGAGTTCATCCAGCAGAACGCCAAGGACGTCCGGTTCCTCGACATCTGATCCCATGAGCGACGACACCACCACCACCATCGAGCCCGAGGGCCCCGCCGTCGAGGCGATCGACATCAACGACGAGATCACGACGTCGTTCATCGACTACGCGATGTCGGTCATCGTGTCCCGGGCGCTGCCCGACGTCCGCGACGGCCTGAAGCCGGT
>JBFLKR010000228.1:0-4643 GCA_040883295.1 Acidimicrobiia bacterium | reverse complement strand
TGGGCGATGAACCCGATGGCGTCCGCCGCCGCCGAGGGGTCGAGGAGGGGGACCGCCCGACCCGCATGCCCGAGGGCGATGTCGGAGTCTCCCCGCGATCGGTGGTGGCCGGCGAGGACGAGGTGGAGTCGGCCGGCCGCCTGCGGATCGGCCGGGGGTCCGGCCTCCAGCGCCAGGGACGCGGCATCGGCGTCGCCGGCCTCACCGGCGGCGGTGAGCATCGGGAGGGCCACGTCCCCGCGACCGGCGATGAGCAGCAGCCGGCCGCGGCGGGCGGGACGGTCCTCGCCGATCACCTCGACGAGCCGGCCGGCGAGGAGGGCGCGTCGGGGGCCCGACACGTCGGGCTCGGTCACGGCCACCCAACCGGCACCGGACTCCCGGATGGCGCCTCGGGCTTCGAGGCGTTCCCCGGCCTCGAGGATCTCGGCGGGGTCGACGCCGAGGGTACGGGCGGCCTCGTCGACCGTCACCGGGTCGTCGGTGAGGGCGATGATCGCGTGCAGTTCCTCTTCGAGTCCCATCCCCTGCCTCCTAGTCGCCCCAGCGTACGTGACGACGGCTAGCGTCGGGGGTCGATCCAGGAGGACTGCATGGACACGGTCGACGCGTTGCGCAACTCGAGCCTGCTCGCCGCACTGGGCGAGGAGCAGCTCGCCGGCCTCGCCGCGATGGCGCGCCAGCGGACATTCCCCGCCGGCGACGTGCTCATCAGTGCGGGTGACAGCCGCGCCTCGGCCATGTACGTGATCGTCGACGGAGCCGTCGAGATCCGATCGGAGGGGACCGTGGTCGCCGAGCTCGGCCCGGGTGCCGCCGTGGGCGAGCTGGCGCTCCTGTCGCCCGACACCTCCCGGACCGCCGACGTGGTCGCCACCGAGGACACGACCGTGGTGGCACTGGCCCGGTGGGACTTCCTGCCCTACGTGCGGGGCAACCCCGACGTCGCCCAGGCGGTCATCGAGGAGCTCGTCGCCCGCATCGAGGCCGTCAACGCCCGACTCTCCGCCGACTGACGGCCCCACCACTCCTACCCTCTCGCCGATGCGGCGCCAGGTAGTGATCGTGTCGGTGGTCGTCGGCCTCGTGGCGGCCAGCTGTTCCGGCGACGCAACCACCACCGAGGCAACCGACTCCGGGGCCGCGACCACCACGTCCACCTCGACGTCCACCACCGAAGCGTCGACGACGACCGAGCCGTCGACCACGACCGAGGCGGCCGCCGACGGCGTCGGCACCCTGACGGAGTTCGTCAATGGTCGGGCCGAGCTCACGGTGCCGCTCGACCACGACGACCCCGGCGGTCCCACCATCGCCGTGCCGGTGTGGCTTCGGCCGGCCGATGACCCCGACGCCCGCATCGGGGTGCTGTTGGTCAACCCCGGTGGCCCGGGTGTCGCCGCCAACGGGCTCGTCCGAGCCGCCGACAACATCTACGCCGAGCGACTGCTCGAGGTCTTCGACATCGTCGCCGTCGATCCCCGCGGCACCTCCCCGTCCACGGCGGTGGACTGCGGCAACGGCATCGACGAGTACCTCGGCGCCGTGGACTGGTCGCCCGAGGACCAGGCCGAGCTCGACGAACTCGACCGCCACATCCAGGGGCAGGTCGACCGATGCGTGGGGGCCGACCCCGACCTCATCGACCACGTCTCCACCATGGACACCGTGCACGACCACGCGATGCTCATCGAGGCGCTCGGCGAGGAGACGGCGACCTGGTTCGGCTTCTCGTACGGCACCACCCTCGGTGCCGCCCTCGTGACCGAGTATCCCGAGTTGATCCGGGCGGCGGTCTTCGACGGCGCCAGCCAGCACGTCGGCTACGGCGACCCCGTCGCCGAGCTGCTCGCCGATGCCGAGGCCGACGAGGCGCTCCTCGTGCGGATCCTCGAGGGGTGCGACGCGTCGGGGGACTGCCCGATCGACGGACCCGCCATCGACGCCTTCCGTCGGGTGGCGGCCGCTGCGGACGAGGACCCCTTCGATGACGACCCGGCCCTCGTCCCCGTCAACCAGCAGCTCTTCGGCTGGGTGATCGCCGCCGGCCCCCACGCCTACGGCGGACCGACACTGCCGCTCCTGACGGCGGTGGCGGCCGCCGACGACGGTGACGGCTCCCTGCTCCAGCAGTACGTGGCCGACGCCGCCGACTTCCAACAGCTCTTCTCGGGATTCCTGCAGATCATCTGCCTCGACTACCCCTACCGGGGCGAGACGCCGTATCCCGACGACGTCGACGACCTCGTCGACGAGGTGGCCCCGACCCGGGCCTCCGTCTTCCCGACGCCCGAGTTCCTCGAGGACGTGCAGCTGCCGGGGGAGTGCGAACGCTGGCCCGTGGGACCCGAGCTCCTGCCAGGCCCGCTCTCGGGCGAGGGCGGTGGTCCGGTGCTCCTGGTCACGGCCACCGGCGACCCGGTCACGCCCAAGGGCAGTGCCGATGCCCTCGCCGAAGAGCTCGTCAACGAGACGGTGCTCGTCGTCGAGGACGACCAGCACGTCAGCTACAACAAGTTCGGCAACGAGGCCCAGCGATGCGCCACCCGGGTCATCAACGACTTCCTCGTCGACCTCGAGGTGCCCCCCGAGGGCTTCGTCTGCGGTCCCTGACCGCCAAACCGGGGCCGTCGGTACCCTGAGGGCCGATGCGCATCTTCGCCCTCTTCACGCTCGTCGCCCTCGCCGAGATGGCGACCTTCTTCTGGGTCGAGTCCCGCATCGGCCTCGGGTGGGCGCTCGGCCTTGCCGTCGCCACCGCCCTGATCGGGTCCGTGCTCGTGCGTCGGGCCGGGGTGGCGGTGCTCGCCGACATCAACCGCAAGATCTCGGCCGCCCAGCTGCCCACCAAGGAGCTCAGCCGGGGGGGCGCCATCCTCGTCTCGGGCGCGCTGCTGATCTCGCCCGGCTTCCTGACCGACATCATCGGCTTCCTGCTGCTGACCCCGCCCGTGCAGGACCTGGTCCACCGGGTGGTGGCCAAGCGGGTCACGAGCCGCATGACGGTCGTCACCTCGGCTGGTACCACGGGCTGGCAGCAGGGTCCGCCTCCCGTCGATCGGGGCTCCGGCGACGTCATCGACGTCGAGAGCTGGGAGTAGGCCCGGTGGAGGTCACCCACCTCCTCGCCCCGAACCCGGGGCGCTACACCGGACCCGGCACCAACACCTGGATCCTGGAGTCGGACGCAGCGGTGCTCGTCGTAGATCCCGGTCCGATCATCGCCGAACACGCCGACGCCATCGTCGAGGCCATCGGCGACCGCGAGGTGGCGGGGGTGCTGGTCACCCACACCCATCCCGACCATGCCCCCCTCGCCAACCCGCTCGCCGGCGAGCTGGGGGTCGCGGCGCTGGGCCACGCGCCCGGGCCGGAGTTCGAACCGGACCGACGGCTCGACGAGGGCGACACCGTCGACTTCGGTGGCGAGACGCTCACCGTGCTCCACACCCCCGGCCATGCCACCGACCACCTCTGCTTCGTGGTCGGCAC
The DNA here is from genome assembly GCA_040883295.1 of Acidimicrobiia bacterium. Taxonomy (GTDB): domain Bacteria; phylum Actinomycetota; class Acidimicrobiia; order Spongiisociales; family JAENVV01; genus JAHEFX01. The sequence goes on along the minus strand of JBFLKR010000228.1, from coordinate 1,151 downwards.
CGAGATGTTCACCGGGGACCACATCATGGGCGGCTCCACGGTGATGATCGAGGACCTGTCGGCCTACCTCACCCAACTGCGCCGGCTCCGCGACCTTGCGCTCACCCGGCTCTACCCCGGGCACGGGCCCACCATCGAGCATCCCCACGAGGTCATCGACCACTACATCGACCACCGACTCGAGCGCGAACGACAGATCGTGGCCGCCATCGAGGCCGGGGAGGAGACGATCGGCGACGTCGTCGGCTTGGTCTATGCCGACGTGGCTGTTGAACTACACCCATTGGCCGCACACTCGGTCGCCGCCCACGTGCGAAAGCTGGTGGACGACGGTCGGGTCGACTTCAAGGACACCGAGGACCTGTGGAACGCCGTCGTCCGACTCGCAGCCCCGTGAGCGCCGCCGCCCGCGTCCTCCTGGTCGTGCTGGCACTCTCGATGCTGGCCCTCCCCGGCGCCGCCCAGGTCACCGACGAGGACATCGCCCGGGCCGAGGCCGAACTCGCGGCGCTGCAGGTCGAGTTGTCCGTCCTCACGGACGAGTGGGAGGCGGCCGTGGCGAGGCGGGTGCTCCTCCAGGACGCGGTCGAGGCGCAGTCGCAGGCCCTGTTGGAGACCACGCTCAGCGTCGAGGACCTGTCCCGCAGTGCCGAGGAGCGGGCCGCCGAGATGTACATGGATGCCGCCATGACCGGCCTCTCGACGCTCTTCGCCCCCGGCTCGATCGACGGTGCCGGCGCCGGGCTCGGCTACCTCGACGAGGTCGCCGGCGCCGATCGCCAGCTCATCGCCGAGCTCGAGGCCCAGAGCATCGAGCTGGACCGCCAGCAGGACGAGCTCGGGGTGGCCAGGGCCGACCTCGACGACGCCGTCGACGACCTCGATGCCAACGTCGCCCTCATCGTCGAGAAGCTCGATGCCGCCCAACAGAAGATCAACCAGTTGAAGGAACAGCAGGCCCGCGAAGAGGAGGAGCGCCGCCGTCGGGCCGCCGAGGCGGCCGCCCGTCGCGCCGCCGTGGAGGCGGCGGCCGCCGCGGCTGCGGCCCCAGCCGCCAGCTCCACCACCCAGCCTGCTACGTGGGGTGGGTCCAGTGGGTCATCGGGCGGAGAATCGACGCCGACGACCGCGGCGCCCCCGACCACCGAGGC
>JBFLKR010000227.1:0-3316 GCA_040883295.1 Acidimicrobiia bacterium | reverse complement strand
CCGGGTTTCCTCGTTGTGTTGTGGCCCGCCAGGGGGGGGGGCCCGACCCGCGTCCGGGCCATAGGATCGGCGGATGCTCGTCGAGATCGTCGCCGTCGGCACCGAACTGCTCCTGGGCCAGACCGTCAACGGCAACGCCGCCTGGCTGGGAGCCCGTCTGGCCGAGGAGGGGCACGGAGTCTCGGCCCACCAAGCGGTCGCCGACGTCCACGAGGCCATCGTCGAGGCGATTCGGCTCGCCTTCTCCCGCGCCGACATCGTCCTGATCACCGGTGGGCTCGGCCCCACTGCCGACGACCTCACCAGAGAGGCGATAGCCGATGCCGTGGGGGTCGGCATGGCCTTCGACGACGAGTACGCCCGCCGGCTCGACGAACGGTGGCGTCAACGGTTCGGCACCGACCTGCCGGTCTCCAACTTCCGCCAGGCCGAATACCCCGAGGGTGCCGACCTTCTCCCGAATCCCCGGGGCACCGCCCCGGGGCTGTGGTGGCGGGGGGAGCCGGGCATCGTGGTGGCCCTTCCCGGGGTGCCACCCGAGATGGAGCTCCTGTTCGACCGGGAGGTGGTTCCCCGCCTACGGCGGGTCGCCGGCTGGGAGGGATCCCGCCGCATCCGCGTCCTCCGCACCTGGGGGATGCCCGAGGCCACGGTGGGGGAGGTGCTCGCCGACCTCTTCGACGTCCACGGCAACCCGGCGATGGCCCTGCTCGCCTCGAACGCCGAGATCAAGGTGCGGCTCGTCGCCGACGGGGCGACCGAGGTCGAGGCGGACGAGCTGCTCGCCCCCGTGGAGGCCGAGGTCCGGCGTCGACTCGGGCGGGCGGTCTTCGCCGTCGACGACGAAACGGTCGAACTCCGGCTGCACCGACTGCTGGCCGAGCGGGGGTGGACGGCGGCGGTCGCCGAGTCGCTCACCGCAGGGCTGGTCCTCCACCGACTCACGGGCCCCCCCGGTGCCTCGGGCGTGGTCCGCGGCGGGATGGTGCTCTACGCCCCGGAGACCAAGATCGATCCATTGGGCGTCGACGCCGAGGCGGTGGCCCGACACGGGGTGGTGTCGGAGCCGGTGGCGATGGCCATGGCGACGGCGGTGGCCGCCGCAATGGGCGCCGACACCGGTCTGGCGCTCACCGGGGTCGCCGGACCGGGGCCCGCCGACGGCGTCGAGGCCGGCACCGTCTGCATCGGGGTGGCCGAACCCGACGGGGTGCGGGCGCGCACCATCCACCTCCCGGGCGATCGTGAACGGGTGCGGTGGTACGCCTCCACGGCAGGACTCCACCATCTCCGGCTGGCGTTGGAGGACGCGTGGCCGGGGTAGGCCCGGTCTTCGTCGGGATCCGTCCGCCCGATACCGTCCGCCATGAGCTCGCCGCCCGACTCGAGGCCGCCTTCGCCGAACGACCCGTCCCAGGGCGACGGGTCGAGCCGGCCGACTGGCACCTGACCCTCCGCTACGTCGGAGAGCCGGGGGAGGTGGGCCTCGACTTGATGTTGGTCGGTCTCGACGAGGCCGAGCTCGGCGGCCCCTTCGACCTCGGTCTCGACGGGCTCGGGGCCTTCCCGCGACCCGGACGGGCCAACGTGCTGTGGCTCGGGGTCGGTCGGGGCGCCACCGAACTCGATGACGTCCGAGAAGGGGTCGAGGAGGCCGTCGATCGGTCCGGCTTCGGGCGCGAGGATCGGCCCTTCGTCCCTCATCTCACCCTGAGCCGGATCCGGCCCGCCGCCGACGTCTGGGGCTGGCTGGAGGCCGAGCCCGACCTCCGGGTGCGCTGGCGGGTCGACGAGGTGCTCCTCATGCGCACGGTCCGCGATGGGGGCCGCTCGTGGTACGAGGACGTGGCGGCCTTCCCGCTCGGTCCTTGAATCGAACATCCGTTCGGGTATCCTCGATCGCGGAACCTGTCACACCCCGGTCGTACGATCACCGGGCATGGCTGATCGGGACGAGCAGAGGAGCAGATCCGTGGACCGAGAGAAGAACCTCGAGATGGCGATGAGCCAGATCGAACGGCAGTTCGGCAAGGGCGCCATCATGCGTCTGGGCGAGCAGGGCGGCCAGGACGTGGCTGCGATCTCCACGGGAGCGCTCGCCCTCGACCTGGCACTCGGCGTCGGAGGCCTGCCCCGGGGCCGTGTCGTCGAGATCTATGGCCCCGAGTCGTCGGGCAAGACCACGCTGGCCCTCCACGCCGTCGCCGAGGCCCAGCGCAACGGTGGCATAGCGGCCTTCATCGACGCCGAGCACGCCCTCGACCCGCTCTATGCCCGCGCCCTCGGCGTCAACGTCGACGAGTTGCTGATCTCCCAGCCCGACACCGGTGAGCAGGCGCTCGAGATCACCGACATGCTCATCCGTTCCGGGGCGCTCGACGTGGTGGTCATCGACTCGGTGGCCGCCCTCGTGCCAAGGGCCGAGATCGAAGGTGAGATGGGCGACAGCCACGTGGGCCTGCAGGCCCGGCTCATGTCCCAGGCGCTCCGCAAGATCACCGGCACGCTGAGCCGCTCGAAGACGACGGCGATCTTCATCAACCAGCTCCGGGAGAAGATCGGGGTCATGTTCGGCTCGCCCGAGACCACCCCCGGCGGCCGGGCGCTGAAGTTCTACTCGTCGGTCCGGCTCGACATCCGTCGGATCGAATCGATCAAGGACGGCCAGGAGAACATCGGCAACCGGGTCCGGGTGAAGGTGGCCAAGAACAAGGTGGCCCCGCCGTTCCGGCTGGCCGAGTTCGACATCATGTTCGGCGAGGGCATCTCCCGGGAGGGCAGCCTCCTCGACGTCGCCGTGGAGCAGGGCATCGTCAAGAAGGCCGGCGCCTGGTTCTCCTTCGACGGCGATCAGCTCGGTCAGGGTCGGGAGGCCTCCAAGCGCTTCATCCGGGAGAACCCCGACATCGCCCTCCAGCTCCACACCCGAGTCCTCGAGGCGGTCGGGCTGCTGGACGACGAGGACGACGACGCCGACGGCGGCGAGGCGCCGGTCGAGGAATCGGCGGAGCTCGACGCCGAGGGCTGACGACGCGTGGCGTGGCCGAATGGCCACACCACGCGCTCCCGGATGGCGCGGGCCGGGCGGGTACGATGGCAACCTGAGCTAATGAACGCCGGCCCCCGGGGCCGGTGCTGAAAGGACGGACATCGTGGACCCTGTGAGGATCGTGGTGATCGCCGTCGTCGTCGCCGTCGTGGTCGCCGCCCCGCTGGGCTTCATCGCCGCACGGGTGGGCACCCGTCGCCGTGCCCCGGAAGGGGACCAGACCTCCGAACACGTGCTCGCCGAGGCACGGCTCGAGGCCCAGCGCAT
>JBFLKR010000005.1:0-3079 GCA_040883295.1 Acidimicrobiia bacterium | reverse complement strand
CCGGTGGCGCTGGCCCTCGTGTCGGCGTTCGTGGCCGCCGCCTGGACCGTGGCCTCCCTCGTGCGTCGCGAGCGCGACACCCGGGACCAGTACCAGGACCTCGTGCGGACGGCGCCCGTCGCCATGTTCGACTTCGACCTGTCCGGGCTGGCCGAGATGGTCGAGTCGATCCGCGCCCAACGGGTCGACCGGCTGTGCGAGCACCTCCTCTCCCATCCGATCGTGCTGCGAGAGGCCGTCGGCGGCGCCCGGATCCGGTCATCGAACCGCGCCGCCGCCGAGCTCTTCGAGATCGAGGATGGGCTCCCGGCCTACGTGGACGAGGCCATCGGTCTCGCCAACCCGATGACGGTGCCCCTCGTCCAACAGGTGCTCGTCTCGATCTGGGACCAGCAGCCCTCGCTCGAGATGGAGCTGACCGCCGAGACGACCTCGGGTCGCCGGATGCACCTCCTCTGTGCCGTCTCGCTGCCGGCCGGCGGTCCCAAGGCCCTGCGGCACGCCCCTGCCTCGGCGGTCGACCTCACCCGCCAGAAGGTGCTGGAGGAGGACCTCCAGGACCAGCTTGCCGAGCGCGACCGGTTCGTCGCCTCCATCAGCCACGAGCTCCGCACGCCCCTCACCACCGTGCTCGGCCTCGGCCAATCGCTGCTCGACCAGCCGGACCTGCCCGGTGACGAGTTGGCCGAGATCCTCCGCGTCATGGTGCGAGAGGGCCAGGACCTCGCCCACATCGTTGAGGACCTGCTCGTTGGTGCCCGTCTCGAGCTCGGGCCCCTCGACATCGTGACCCAGGAGGTGGTGATCGCCGAGGAGGTCGACCGGCTGGTGTCCTCGCTCGAGATCGACGTCGGCGAGCGTCGGGTGGACGAACACCTGGTCGTGCTCGGCAACAAGGTCCGGTTCCGTCAGATCCTCCGCAACATCCTCACCAATGCCGAGAAGTACGGCGGATCGCGAGTGCGGGTGATCACCGGGCGGACGCCCACTGCCGGCTACGTCGACGTCCGAGACGACGGCGACGCCATCCCCGAGGCGCTGCGAGCCCGGATGTTCGAGCCCTACCAGCGCCTCCACAGCCAACCCGGCACGACCGACTCGGTCGGGCTGGGCCTCGCCGTCTCCCGCAGCCTCGCCAGGGCGATGGGCGGAGACCTCGAGTACGCCCACGACGGGCTCGAGAGCATCTTTCGAGTGTCGTTGCCACTGGCCGACGCGGCCGTCGCCCGTCGGAAGGTGTCCGCCGCAGCCGGTCGCTGACGCACCGGTAGCGTCGGCGGCATGCAGCCCATCCTGACCCCGGACGAGGCCTCCTCGCTCGACGCCGCCGCCGACGTGACGGTGGGTGAACTCATGGAGCGCGCCGGTCTGGCGGTGGCCCTCGCCGTCGCGCGGCTCGGCCTCGGCTACGGACACCGGGTCACCGTCCTGGCCGGTCCCGGCAACAACGGCGGGGATGGGTGGGTCGCGGCTCGCCACCTCGCCGCCCGGGGGGTCGCCGTGCGGGTTCTCACCCTCGCCGACCCCCGCAGTGGCGCGGCCGTCGCCGCCGCCGAGGCCGCGGCAGCGAGCGGTATCCCCGGTACCCCCTGGCGCGAGCCGGATGGTTGGGAGGACCTCGTGGTCGACGCGGTCTTCGGGGCTGGTTTCCGGGGGCCGCTCCCCGATGAGGTGCAGGCGTGGGTGTCGGCCCGCCCGCCGCTCGTCGCCGTCGACCTGCCGAGCGGACTCGCCGGTCGGACCGGCGAGCGGCTGCCGACCTGCTTCGACGCCGACACCACGGTGACCTTCGGCGGGCTCAAGCGGGGTCATGTCCTCGGGGCAGGCCCCGACGTGTGCGGCGACGTCCGCGTGGTGGACATCGGTCTGCCCGAGCCCGTCACCGGTTGGTGGTTGATGGAGGACCGGGACGTGGACCTCCCGGTCCGGGAGCGCACGACCCACAAGTGGCGCGTCGGCGGCGTGGCCGTGGTCGGGGGGGCGCCGGGCATGGCGGGCGCCCCGGTGCTCGCCGCCCGTGGTGCCCTCGCCTTCGGCGCCGGGGCAGCCCTCGTCGCCCGTCCCCCCGGTCTCCCGGGGATCCCACCGGGAGCGCTGTTGACCGCCGAGCTCGGGTCCGGCCCGGCCCTGGGCACCGATGACGCCCCGGCGGTGCTGGCCCTGGCGGATCGGTGGTCGACGCTCGTGCTGGGCCCCGGGCTCGGAGCGGATGGACCCGGACTGGCCCGGTCGGTGGCGGACCGCTGGTCGGGTCCCCTGGTGATGGATGCCGATGCCCTCGACCCGTCGATCGCCACCGCCAGCCATCGTCGGTCCGTGCCGATGCTGCTGACCCCCCATGCAGGCGAGTTCGAGCGACTGACGGGCCGTCCCGCCGACCCGGGGGCCGCCGAGGCCTTCGCCCGGGAGGCGGGTGCCGTCGTGTTGCTGAAGGGGAACCCCACCGTCGTCACCGACGGCGTCGAGACCTGGGTGGTCGATGCCGGCGGTCCGGAGCTGGCCACCATCGGCACCGGCGACGTCCTCGCCGGGATGGCGGGCGCCCTCCTCGCCCGGGGCCTCGATCCTCTCACCGCCGGTCGCACGGCCGCCCATCTCCATGGACGGGCCGGCGCCCACCTCGCCGCCCGTCGAACGGTGACCGCCGATGCGTTGGTCGACGAGGTGGCGCGGATGGGTGCCGAGTACTGAGCAAGGCGACGACCAGGTCCACGAAGGGGATCCCCCGGATGGTCACGGTTCGTGCCCGACACGTCGCCACCAACGAAGGAAATCCCCCCGACGGGGGGATGGGACCCGCCGGCCGAGGCACGAGGCCGGTGGAAGGGGGGCGGTGCCAGAGAGCGGCGAGGGACCCGGTGATGCGGCCTTGCGGACGCGATTCGGGACCCCCAGACCGACCGAAGGTCGCCGCACTTCCCCCCACCGGGGGGATCTCCATGCTCGGTACTTGTTACTCGGTACGGCCACAGGCGTAGCCTGCGGCCATGCCCCGCCCGTCCTGCGTGGAGGTCGACCTCGACGCCATCGAGGCCAACGTTCGCCACCTGCGGGCACTCGTCGCCCCGGCGGGTGTCTG
>JBFLKR010000004.1:0-7862 GCA_040883295.1 Acidimicrobiia bacterium | reverse complement strand
CATCGACATCGTCGTGCCCCGCCGGCGACGGATCGACCGGCCCGACGTCCGCCTCCACACCGCCACCGCCTTGCCGACGGAGGACGTGGCCATCGTGGAAGGAATACCTGCTACCACCATCGAAAGGACGATCCTCGACGTTGCCGGCGACCGCCACCGCCACCTGATCGCCTCCATCGTCGATGCCTCCATCGCTTCTGGGCTGACCGACGCCGAACGCCTGGCACGGTTCCTCGACAGGCGCCGACGCCGCGGACGACCGGGGGTCCGAACCCTCCAAGCCGTACTGGAGCTCCCTCACCTGGGCGTTCCCCAGAGCCGCTACGAACGGGCGCTCCTGGACATGCTCGAGGCGGCGGGCCTGGGCGGGGTGCCGCAGTACGACGTGTTCGACGCCACAGGACGACTCCTCGGACGAGTCGATGTGGCGTGGCCGCAGCATCGGGTGGCACTCGAGGTCGATGGCCACGCCTTCCACTCCACCCGCGACCAGCGACGCTCCGACGCGCTCCGACAGAACGACCTCCTCGTTGCCGGGTGGAACCTCCTCCGCTGCACGAGCGACCAGGTGTTCAGGGCGGACCCGGCCATCGTCAGAACGGTCGCCAGGGCCCTCGGGCGAGAAATCCGACCATTCCTGTCGGGCTCAGCCATCAGGTAGCTGTCTCAGCCCGACAGGAACGATCGGCGCTCTTTCCTGTCGGTCGAGGCCTGCCAGACGGAGGCCCAGCCCGACAGGTTCGGGGGGCCCGCCCTCACAGCGGGAGGGCGGTCGTGTACTTCACCCGGCGCATCGAGATCATCGAGGTGATGCCGGCCACCCCCTCGAGACCGCCGAGGTGGGCGGTGTAGAACTCGTCCCAGCCGGTGAGGTCGCGGAGCACGAGGTGGAGCAGGAAGTCCACCTCCCCCACCATCCGGTAACAGGCCTGCACCTCGGGGAGGCCGGCCACCTCCGACTCGAAGCGATCGACTGCGTCCACCGTCTGGCGTTCGAGGCGGACCCGGACGAAGACGTCTAGTCCGCGCCCCACCCGGTCGGGGTCGAGGAGGGCGACGTACCCCCGGATGAGCCCCGCCTCCTCGAGGCGGCGGACCCGGCGCAGGCAGGGAGACGGCGACAGCCCCACCCGCTCGGCGAGTTCCTGATTGGGCACCCGGCCCTCGGCCTGGAGGATGCGGAGGATCTCGCGGTCGATCTCGTCGGGCTCGAATGGCTCCATCGGGACCACGGTAGCGCCCAACGCAATCACGAAGTGCAAAGGAGGGACATCCATGGCAGCAGATTGCGCCCTCAGGCCGTCTCGCCGCACGATTCGCAATCGGATCGCAGGTTCCGCAGCCTACGATTCCAGCGGGGACGAGACGGCCGACGAGAGGAGCCGCCAACCGTGACGCACGACCCGACCGACCTGCTGCCACCCGCCGAGCCGGTGCGCCATCTCCGGCCCGACGGATCGGTCGAGACGCCGTACGACCACGTCGGCCTCACCCACGAGGACCTCCTGGGCCTCCACCGGGACATGGTGCGGACCCGCACCCTCGACACCCTCGCCATCAGCCTCCAACGTCAGGGCCAGCTCGGCGTGTGGGCCTCGTGTCGCGGCCAGGAGGCGGCCCAGGTCGGCGTGGCGTGGGCGATGGGGTTGTCCGACTGGGCGTTCCCCTCCTATCGCGAGCACGGGATCACCCTCGTGCGCGGCGTGCCGTTCGCCGCCCTCCTCAAGCAGTACAAGGGCACCTGGATGGGGCTCTACGACCCCCACGAGTACCAGGTCGCCCCGCACTCGATCCCGATCGCCACCCATCTCCTGCATGCCGTCGGCTTCGCCAAGGCGGCCCAACTCCGCGGCGAGGACCTCGTCACGCTCGGCTTCATCGGCGACGGCGGCACGTCCGAGGGCGACTTCCACGAGGCGCTCAACTTCGCCGCGGTCTGGAACACGCCGACCGTCTTCGTGGTCCAGAACAACCAGTACGCCATCTCCGAGACCAACGAGCACCAGACCGCCGCACCGAGCCTCGCCCACAAGGGGATCGGGTACGGGATCAAGGGCTACCGGGTCGACGGCAACGACGTGGTGGCCTCCTTCGCCGTCGCGTCCGAGGCCATCGAGCGGGCTCGGGCCGGTGGCGGGCCCGCCCTCATCGAGGCGCACACGTACCGGATGCAGCCCCACACCACCGCCGACGACGACAGCCGCTACCGACCTCCCGACGAGCTGGACGAGTGGCGGGCGAAGGACCCGATCGACCGCCTCGAGCTCCACCTGCGAGACCTGGGGATCCTCGACGACGTGACGGTCGAGGACGTCCGCCGCGACGCCGAGCAGGAGTCGCTCGAGGTCCGGGCCGAGGTCACGTCGGCAGGACCCGAGCCGCTCAGCACCCTGTTCGACCACGTGTACGCCAACCCGCCTGCCTCGCTGGCAGCCCAGCGGGCGGCCGTGTTGGCCCGGGCCGAGGAGGTGGACGAATGAGCGGCTACACCCTCGCCGAAGCCCTCAACGCCGCCATGGCGGACGCCATGGCCGCCGACGAGCGGGTCATCGTCTTCGGCGAGGACGTCGCCACCCTCGGCGGCGTCTTCCGCATCACCGACGACCTCCAGCGCAAGTTCGGCGCCGACCGGGTCTTCGACACCCCGCTCGCCGAGTCCGGCATCGTCGGCACCGCCATCGGCATGGCCCTCAACGGGCTCCGCCCGGTCGTCGAGATCCAGTTCGACGGCTTCATGTACCCCGCCTTCGACCAGATGGTCAGCCACATGGCGAAGCTCCGCAACCGGACCGCCGGCGCGGTGAGCCTGCCGATGGTCGTGCGGGTCCCCTTCGGCGGCGGGATCGGCGCCGTGGAGCACCACTCCGAGAGCCCCGAGGCCTACCTCGCCCACACCGCCGGACTCACGGTGGTGACGCCGGGCACGCCCGAGGACGCCTACTCGCTCCTGCGGGCGGCGATCGATGCCGACGACCCGGTCTGCTTCCTCGAGCCGAAGCGCCGCTACTACGAGCGCACGGAGGGAAGCCTGCCGGTGACGACCGAGCCGATCGGCACGGCCGCCGTGCGCACCTCGGGCGAAACCGCCACCGTCATCGCCTACGGGCCGATGGTGCCGACGGCGCTCACCGCCGCCAAGGCCGCCGCCGACGAAGGGTGGTCGCTCGAGGTGATCGACCTCCGGTCGCTCCAGCCCCTCGACTACGACACGGTCGTCGCCAGCGTCGAGCGGACCGGGCGGGCGATCGTCGTCCACGAGGCCCCCCTCAGCTTCGGGGTCGGCGCCGAGATCGCCGCCCGGATCACCGAGCGGGCCTTCTACTCCCTCGAGGCGCCGGTCATCCGGGTGACCGGCTTCGACACGCCGTATCCGCCGTCGTTGCTCGAGGCCGAGTACCTACCCTCGGTGGACCGGATCCTGGACGCCGTCGACGAGTCACTGGAGTACTGATGGCCGAGGTGACGTTCAACCTGCCCGACCTCGGCGAGGGCCTCACCGAGGCCGAGATCCTCGAGTGGAAGATCGCCGAAGGGGACGAGGTCCGCCTCGACCAGGAGATCGTCGAGGTCTCGACGGCCAAGGCGGTCGTGGTCATCCCGTCGCCCCATGCGGGCATCGTCGCCACCCTCCACGGGGCGCCGGGCGACGTGCTCGAGGTGGGTACCCCGCTCATCACGTACCGGGTCGGCGAGGAGGCGCCTGCAGAGGAGGCGGCTCCGGCCGACACCGCACCCGGGGCGGCCGAGCAGCCGGCGGCCATCGCCGAGAGCCCCGGCGACGAGCGCTCGCCCAATCTCGTCGGGTACGGGGCCACCGAGGACCGGGTTGGCCGCCGCGGCCGCCGCCGGTCCGCGCCCACCGCCACCCCGGCCCCCGCCGGCGGACGACCCAAGGCCAAGCCACCGGTCCGCAAGCTCGCCAAGGACCTCGGCGTCGACCTCGGTGCCGTGGCCCCGTCGGGCCCGGGCGGGACGATCACCCGCGACGACGTGCGCGCCGCCGCCGGGACCCCACCGGATCAGCCCGCGCCGATGCCGACGCCAACCACCGAGGCGACGAAGCCGGGCGGGGCCGTCGAGCCGGTCCGCGGCGTCCGACGCAGCATCGCCCAGCGGATGGAGGTGGCCGGGGCGATCCCCGCCGCCTCCGCCTGGCACGAGGCCCGCGTCGATGGGCTCCTCGAACTACGCGACGAGCTCGCCGACGCCAACCCGGACACCCGGATCACCCCGTTCGCCATCGTGCTCCGACTGGTGGTGTCGGCCCTGCGGTCGGTGCCGGCGCTCAATGCCCACTGGACCGACGAGGGCATCCGCCGCTTCGACGAGGTGCACCTCGGCTTCGCAGCCGCCACCGACCGGGGACTGCTGGTCCCGGTGATCCGTGACGCCCACCAACGGTCGATCCTGGAGCTGAACGCCGAGCTGCGCCGCCTCACCGACGAGGCCCGAGCGGGGACCATCGCCCCCACCGAGCTCATCGGGTCGACGTTCACCGTCACGAACTACGGCGCCCTCGGCATGGACGGCGGGATCCCCCTCATCAACGCACCCGAGGTGGCGATCCTCGGCGTCGGCCGGGTCGTCGAACGACCCGTCGCCACCCGAAAGGGCAAGGTCCGCGTCGCCCCCACCGCCCAGCTCACGCTGTCGTTCGACCATCGGGTCTCCGACGGGGCGGAGGCGGCGGACTTCCTCGGGTGGGTCGCCGAACGACTCGGCTCGGCCGGCAAGCTCGTGTCGGCGCTCTAGGTGCTCAGAGCCGTCGGTCGGCCCATTCCTCGGCGAGGTCGCCGATGACGGGCAACGCCACGTGGTTGCCGGAGTACCCCTGGACCATCAGGTAGATCCACAGGACGAACCCGACCAGGCCGACGATCGGCGCCACGATGATCCCGATGATCGGGATGAGCCCGAAGACGGTCGAGATGATGGTGAGCCCACCGAACACGAGCACCGACTGGGCGGCGTGGAAGCGGACCTCCCGGTTGTCCTGCTCGAGCAGCCAGACGACGAGTCCACTGACCCAGCCGAGCACGTAGGCGAGGAGCGCACCGATGTTCTGGCTGACGCCGAGGGTGGTCTCGGTCGCCGCCGGTGGTGCCGGTGAGGGTTCCTCCGGCTCGATCGATTCGCCCACGCCACCCCAGTCCGGCTCCGGCGGCAGTTCGTCGGCGGGGTCCGGACGGTCGTCGGCGGGATCGGTCGGGTCGGGCACGGGCACCTCCGGGTGGCTGCCGACGAGGCTATCGCAGACCGGCTGCGATCCGCTCCCGATACCAGTCGAAACTCGCCTTGGGAACCCGCCGCTGGGTGGCATGGTCCACCCACACGAGCCCGAACCGCTGGGAGAACCCGGCGACCCACTCGAGGTTGTCCATGAAACTCCAGACGAAGTAGCCGTCGACCGGCACCTCGTCGGCCCGGGCGGCGAGCGTCTCATCGATGTGGGCGGCGAGGTAGTCGATGCGCCGGACGTCGTCGATCGTCCCATCGGGGCCGGGCCCGTCGGAGTACGACACCCCGTTCTCGGTGATGAGGATCGAGGACGGGGCCCATTCGTCGGCGACCCGGCGCAGGAACACCCCGAGCGAGGGCGCATCGATGAGCCAGCCCATCTCCGTGTGCCCGGGGGCGGGGTCCGGACCCATCGGGCCCTCCGGGATGTCGTACTCCTCGGCGCCGGCCCGGACCCGGACGGAGGTGTAGTAGTTCAGGCCGAGATGATCGATGGGCGCCGCGATCTCGTCGACGTCGCCGGGCCGGATGAGGTCGTCGGGGAGCCGCCCGGCGTCCCGGTAGGCGGCGACCATGTCGTCGGGGTAGCCCTTCCCGAACACCGGGTCGAAGAACCATCGGTTGCGGAACCCGTCGAAGTGCCGGGTGGCGGCCACGTCGGCGGGGTCGTCGGTCGCCGGGATCGGATGGCGACAGTCGAGGGCGACCCCCACCTCCGCGTCGGGGTCCGCGTCGCGGATGGCGGCCACCGCCCGCCCGTGGCCGAGCAGTTGGTGGTGGGCAGAGGCGAGGGCCCCGGTCCACGAGGTCCCGCCCGGGGGGAAGAAGCCGTCGCGGTGACCGAGGAAGGCGGCCACCCACGGCTCGTTGAGGGTCAGCCAACGGCGCACCCGACCGGCGAGGCGGTCGGCCATGACGCCCGCATACTCGGCGAAGGCATCGGCAGTCGCACGCGCCTCCCAGCCACCCAGGTCCTGGAGGGCCTGGGGGAGGTCCCAGTGGTAGAGGGTGGGCACGGGCTCGATGCCACGGTCGAGGAGCCCGTCGACGAGTCGGTCGTAGAACCCGAGTCCGGCCGGGTTGACGTCGCCCGTGCCGCCGGGGAGCACGCGGGGCCAGGCGATGGAGAAGCGGTAGGCGTCGATGCCCAACGCCGCCATGAGGTCGAGGTCCTCCTCCCAGCGGCGGTAGTGGTCACAGGCCACGTCGCCGGTGTCGAGCAGTCTCCCCGAGTGGGCGAACCGATCCCAGATCGACTCCCCCTTGCCGTCGGCGTCCCAGGCGCCCTCGATCTGGTAGGCCGAGGTGGCCACGCCCCAGGTGAAGTCTTCGGTGCTCATCGGTCCCCTCTCCAGGCGTCTCGGATCCTCACTCGTTCGCCGGTGCGGAGGATGGCACCTTCGTAGATGCGACCGGCGATCCGGATGAACACGACGAACGCCACCACGGAGACCACGATCGACGCCACCACCTCCCAGGGCGCGATGCCCTCGAGCGCGAAGCGGACCGGCACCACGAAGGGGGCCGAGAACGGGATGAACGTCCCGACGACGGCGGCGACCCCGTCGGGGTCGCCGAGGGCCGCGAACGACAGGAACAGCGACCCGACGACCGACAACGACAGCGGGATGTTGGCGCTCTGGGCGTCCTCCACCCGGCTGACCAGCGATCCGATGGCGGCGAAGAGCACGTTGTAGATCGAGAAGCCGATCACGAACCAGAGCAACAGGATGCCCGCCTGGGCGACGGAGACGTCGTCGATCGACACGTCGAAGGTGCCTCCCGTGGCCCCACCCACGTCGGGTGACCCGCCCCCGAGCACGTAGAGCATCCCGCCGATCACGGCGAAGACGATGGCGAGTTGGGTGAGGGCCACGAGGCCGATGCCGATGACCTTCCCCCCGAGCAGGCTCGCCGGTCGCGTGGTCGAGAGGATGATCTCCACCACGCGGCTTGACTTCTCCTCGGTGACGCCGAGCAGGGTCCAGGTGCCGTACAGCAACAGCGCCACGTACGTGAGCATGATCCCGGCGTAGGCGACGAGCGTCCGCGATTCGTCGACCTCCGCGTCGAGCGTCTCGACCTCGATGAGCCCGGCACCGAGCACCGACTCCACCTCGGCCTCGGAGATGCCCGCCTCGGCGACGACGTCGCCCAACTCGACGAGGCGGGCGGCTTGGCGGACCACCCCCGGCACGCCCCCGGACCCGAAGAGGTTCTCGTTCTCGACGAGAACCGTCGTGTCATCCACCAACAGCGCGTCGATCTCCCCCGCCCGAAGGGCGGCCTCCCCCGCCGTCCGGTCGGCGATCGGCACGATCTCGATCGAGCGGAAGGCCGCGGGGTCGTCCTCGCTGGCCTCGGCGTACTGCACCTCGGCGAGTCGCTCGGAGGCGGACGCCGTCCGCTCACCGGCGGGCAGGTAGCCGACCGGGGAGGGCCCGTCGTCGCCGCCGAACAACTGCGGGAGCAGGATGACCACGCCGAAGAGGATGACGGTGAAGATCGTCGCGAGCACGAAGGCGCGGGAACGGACCCGTTCGCGGTACTCCCGGCCGACGATGATCCAGGTCATGCCTCGAGGTCCTCGAGTGGCATGCCGACCGCCTCGCGGAACAGGTCCT
>JBFLKR010000226.1:0-6255 GCA_040883295.1 Acidimicrobiia bacterium | reverse complement strand
GAGATCGGTGTGCTCCTCCTCGAATCCCAGCTTCTCGTAGAGCGCCAGGCCCGCCGGATTGGCCCCGTCGACGTAGAGCTGGGCCTCCTGGCACCCCCGCCCCTCATGCAGGTGCCGAAGACCCTCGGCGACCAAGGCCGTGCCCCAGCCCCGGCCGGTGGCCTCCGGCACGACGCCGATGACGTAGATCTCGCCCAGCCCGCCCGGATGCACCTTGGTCCAGCAGAAGCCGACGACCTCGTCGTCCACCAGACCGAGTCGCAGCCCGGCCGGATCCCACCACGGGAGTTCGGTCCGCTCCCAGAAGTCCTCGGCCGTCAGGTCACCCTGCTCGGGGTGGCCGGCGAACGCCCGGTTGTTGACGGCCACCCAGGCATCCACGTCGCCTGGTTCGAACCCACGGAACGTGAGGTCGCCCTCGGGCGGCCATGCCTCGGCGGGCAACGGGCGGCGTAGGCAATGCAACACCCGGTCGAGCGTGAACCCCGCCGCCTCGAAGACCTCCCGATGACGACCGCGCAGGCTCCAGGCGCGGACGACGCAGTCCTCATGAGCCGCCAGCACGTCGTCGACGAGCGCCGCAGCCACGGCCGGGTCCTCGGTGGCGACCTCGAAGGTGCAGGGGCCTCCGCTGCCGACCACGGGGGCGACACCCACGAGACCGTCGTCGTCCTCGGCCAGGACGCCGGTGGGCCGGTGGTCCAGCTCGATCCACTTCCGCTCCCCGACGGCTTCTCCGCCGAGACGCTCGCCCAGCTCGGCCAGGAACGACTCCACGGCCGGGACGTCTGCTGGTTCGATCGGCCGCCGTCGCATCGCCGCGGCACCCTAGGCCCCCCGAGCCGATAGCCCATTCGTCCGGACAATCGGTCGGTACGCTCTCCCCCGATGGGACGACGCATCGGCATCGTGCTCGGCGGCGGTGGAGTCACCGGAGCCGCCTATGAGATCGCCGCACTCATGGCCATTCGACTGGCGACCGGCTGGGAGCCGGACGAGGCCGAGGTGGTCATCGGCACCTCCGCGGGCTCGACCGTCGCCGCCCTGATCCGGGGCGGGCGGCTCGACGTCGGCGCCATGGTCCGGGAGATGGAGGACGAGGACGCCGTGGCCCAGCGAATCACGGACACGCTCTATCCCAGCAGTCGCACCCGCAGCGTCGCCCGATGGGCCCGACGGGGTCTGTTGCCGGGCCTCCGCTCCCCCGGCGTCTCGTTCGTGCTCGGCGCACCCGGTCGTTTCGACCCGATTGGCATCGGCGACTGGATCGAGGGGCTCATCGGCCCCGAGGCGGCCGGCAGCTGGCCGGACCGACCGACGGTGGCGGTGGCGTTCGACCTCGAAGAGCGGCGGCGGGTGGCGTTCGGCACCGAGCAGGCTCCCGACGTGTCGCTTCGCGACGCCGTGTCGGCGTCCTCGGCGGTCCCGATCATCTTCGACCCCCACCGGATCGACGGCCGTTCCTACGTGGATGGGGGCGTGGCGTCGGGCACCCACGCCGACCTCGTGCTGGCCGCAGACCAGCCCCTCGACCTGGTGATCATCATCGCCCCGATGGCGGCCGACGAGGGCCGCCACCGCGCCTACCCGTTCGAGTCGCTGCTCGACCGGGTGGGCCGCAAGGCCCTCGAGACCGAGCTGGCCCAGATCGGCTCTGCGTGGCCCGACACCGACGTCGTGGTCCTGCGACCCCGCCCGGCGGTGCTGGCCGCGATGCGTCCCAACCCGATGGATCCCACCCGGGCGGTGCCCACCTTCGTGGCCACGCTCAACTCGATGAAGCAACGCCTCGCCTCGCCCGAGGTGTGGGCGATCCTGCGAGAGCACCTCGGGCGAGGCGAAGACGCCCTCAGGGCACGCAACTAGTCGGGGACCTCGACCGGCTCCTCGCCGCCGGGCTCCCACACGGTCTCGGGGGGCTCCTCGTCGTCCCCGAACGGTTCCTGGTCGAGCAGCTTGGCGTGGGCGTAGCGGAACCCCTCCCGGGCCACGAGGACGACGGGGACGGCCACCAACGCCCCGAGGATGCCGGCGACCTGCAGGCCGATGATGACCCCGAGGAAGACGGTGAGCGGGCTCGTCTGGACCGCCCCGCCCATGATCCTCGGTGTCGCCAGCTGCGACTCGACTTGCTGCACCACGAAGTACCAGACGATCACGAGGATCGCGAAGAACCAGTTGGGGATATCCCACCGCTCCGAGCCCTGCACGAGCGCCACGACCGTGCCCGGCACACCCGCCAGGATCGGACCGAGCGTCGGGATGATGTTGAGGACGCCGGCGATGGCCCCGAGCGAGAACGCCCCGGGCACGCCCAACAGCCAGAGACCGAGCCACGTGAAGGTGCCGATGAAGAGTCCGACTCGGACCATGCCCGAGGCGTACATGTCGAGGACGAGCCACATGCGATCGAGGAGCCGGTCGACGTCGGCCCGGTAGTCCGGCGGGGCGAGGTCGGGGATCCCGGCCCGGACCTGGGGGAGGAAGATCGAGAAGTAGAGGGCCAGGACGAGGATCGTGAAGAACTCGACCACGAACCCGACCAGCAGCGAGGCGATGCCCACCAGCACCCCGGCGCCGCTCGAGAGGATGTCCAGCAGTCGCTGGATGTCCACCTCCACGGCCGTCCCCGGCTCGGCCTCCTGCAGGAACTCGATGACCGGGTCGATGACCGCCGAGAGGTCGTAGGTCGTCCCGAAGACCTCGATCAGGCGCAGGTCCTCGAGGTTGGCCAGCAGCCACTCGGCGGTGGTCTCCACGATCTCCACCCAGTCGATCTCCCCGAGCGAGCGCATGAGGGCCGGCATCCCGAACCCGAGCAGGAGGACGGCCCCGACCCTGACGCTCACGTAGGAGATGCCGACCGCCAGTCCGTGGCCGACGCCCAGTCTGTCGAGGCCCCGGATGGGATACGAGGCCACGAAGGCCAGGAGCGCCGCGATGAGGAGCCTGGTGAATGACTGGGAGATGAAGGCCAGGAAGAGCGAGATGACGATCGCCAGGGCGATCAGGACGATCGTCTTGGTGCGGGGCGACCAGGGCGGCGACGGGTCGGGCACGGAGCTCAGCCTACGGGGACACCGCCAGGCCGGCGCCGATCACGACTGCGCCCACGGGAGGCCGGAGACCTTCCACCCGGCGACGGTGCCTCGATGGCGGGCCGCGTCGGGGGGGCCCTCGAAGCCGTGGGCGACGTTGTAGGCGGCGTCGAAGCCGGCGGCGGTGGCCGCCTGGGCGGCGGCGGCGGAGCGAGCACCCGACCGGCAGATGAAGTAGACGGGGTCGTCCTCGCCGACCCCGGCTCGGCGGAGGTCCTCGACGAACCCCCGGTTGACCGAGCCGTCGGGCCGCTGCCACTCGAGGAGAAGCGGCCGCTTGCCGAGGGGCGAGAGGTCCGGCGTGCCCACGAAGATCCATTCCGCCTGGGTGCGCACGTCGACCAACACGGCGTCGGGGTCGGCGCCGAGGGCGGCGTAGGCGTCCTCGGGGGTCACGTCTCCGGCATGCATGTCGGGTGCCTCGGGTCGGGCGCGGCAGGGTACCCGCACCCGTGCCGCCGCCCCGCCGGTACGGTCGCCCCATGCCCGCCCCCATGGCCACCCGACTGCTCGCGTCGCCGGGTGTCGTCGAGAAGCTCCACCTCGGCGGCGACGTGGGCGTGCTGGCCCTCCACGGGCGGTTGGAGAAACGGACGGAGTGGCTCGCCGAGGTGGTGGCGACGTCCACCGGCGCCTCGCTCTACACGGTGACCCTGCCGCCCGACCTGTGGTGGCACGTGCCCTCGACTCGCTTCGGCGAGGCACCGAGCCCCCGCCTCGCCGCCTTCCTCGGACGGGTGCGCCGGGTGGTCTCGATCCACGGGTACGGCCGGCCCGGGCTCGAGCACTCGGTGTTGTTGGGCGGTCGCAACCGCCGGCTCGCCGGCGTCGTCGCGGCGCACGTCCGCGCCTCGGGTTTGCTCACGCCGGTGGACGACCTGGAGTCGATCCCCCGGAGGCTGCGGGGCATGGCCCCCGCCAACCCGGTGAACCTGCCGCCCGAGGCCGGGGTGCAGGTGGAGGTGCCGAGCGGCGCCCGTTCGGGACCGCGGTTCGACGCGCTGGCCGAGGCGTTGGTGGCTGCCGTCGGGGGTCAGTCGCCGGGGAACTGATCAGGGTGGGGGCCGGTCCGCTCCCCGGCCTCGAGACCGTCGATCGCCGCGATCTCCTCCTCGGTCAGGTCGAAACCGAACACGTCGAAGTTCGACTGGATCCGGTCGGCGTGTACCGACTTGGGAATCACCGAGAGACCCGATTGGAGGCCCCACCGCAGCACGACCTGGGCCGGTCCGGCGCCGTGGCGGTCGGCGATCCCGGCGATGGTGGGGTCGTCGAGGACGAGGCCGGTCTGGATGGGGCTCCAGGCCTGGACGACGGCTCCGAGGGCCTCGGTGGCCGTCCACGCGTCCCGCTGCTGGAGGCGGGGGTGCAACTCGATCTGGTTGAGCGACGGGGCGACCTCGGCGGTCTGCATGAGCTCGTCGAGGTGGTGGGGCAGGAAGTTGGAGACGCCGATGGCCCGGGTCAGCCCCTCCTCGCGGAGGCGCTCGAGGGCCCGCCAGGTGTCCGCCATCCGGGAGCGGCGGGGCCAGTGGATGAGGTAGAGGTCGAGGTGGGCGAGGCCCAGGCGTCGGAGGCTGTCCTCGGCGGCCCGGAGCGTCTCGTCGTATCCCTGTTGGTCGTTCCAGACTTTGGTGGTGACGAACACCTCGTGGCGTTCGAGGCCCGACTGTCGGATCCCCTCGCCAACGCCCTCCTCATTGCGGTAGACGGCGGCCGTGTCCACGAGCCGGTACCCGGTCTGGAGTGCCACCCGGACGGCGTCGGTGACCTCGGGCCCGTCCTTGGACTTGTAGGTCCCGAGCCCGAGGCGGGGCATCGGAATCGTGCCGTGCAGCGCGAAGGTGGGTTGGTCGTTCATGGATTCGACGGTACCCCGGCGATTGTCGGGGGTATGACACGCCCAGCCATACACTGCCTGAGCAGACGATGTCTCGCCCACTCACCCTCTTCCTCATCGCTGCCCCCGTCGCGCTCGTCCTCACCGTGATCGGGTGGTTCGTGGTGGACGAACTCGTGAACGACCACGAGGTGCCCCGCAACGTCGTCGCCGGCGAGGTCGACCTGACCCGGCTCTCCCCCACCGACGCCGTGGCGGCCATGGCCGCCTACGAGCAGACACTGGCCTCGACGCCGCTCGCCGTGGAGGTCGAGGGCACCGAGGTGACCGTCGACCCTGCCGCCATCGGGCTGTCACTCGACGAGGAGGCCATCGTCGCCGAGGCCCTCGCCACCCGACCCGACGGCTTCTGGTCCGTGGTCGGCGACTGGTTCGCCTCCTGGTTCACCGAGGTGACGATCGACGTGCCGGTCGAGGTCGACGACGAGGCACTCGACGAGCTCATCGACGGCTGGACCCGGGAGCTCGTGGCCGAGCCGGCCTTCGAGGGCGCCGTCCAGGTGGTCGATTTCACGGCCGTCCCCGAGTACCCCCGGGCCGGCCGCCAGGTCGACCGCGAGGCGCTCGAACCGCTGCTGGTGGAGGCGCTCGGCTCGACCGACCGAGGCGAGCCGATCGTGGCTCCCATCACGGACCTCGAGCCCGAGCTCACCGACGCGGACGTCGACGAGGCCGTCGAGGTCGCCGCCGACTTGATCGATGACACCGTGATCCTCACTCCCGAGGAGGGCATCGCCCGCATCGTCTACGGGCCGGCGGTGCTGGCCGATCTCCTGCAGAGCGAGGTCGTCCGCCGATCCCCGGCACGTCTCGAGGTCAGCCTCGACGCCGATCGACTGCGGGAACTCGTTGCCGACCAGGCCGACCTCTTCACCATCGACCCGGTCGACGCGACCTTCGACTTCGACCAGGAGACGAAGGAGATCACGATCGTCCCCTCGGAGGTGGGGAAGGTCCTCGACTTCGAGGCGCTGCCGGAGGTGGTCACCGCCGCCGCCCTCGGCTCCGGCACCGCCCCCGTGCCCCTCACCGACGGGGCCGAACCGTCGTTCACCACCGAGGACGCCGAGGCCATGGGCCCACTGGGTGAGGTGTCGTCGTTCACGACCACCCATTCGTGCTGCGAGTCGCGGGTCACCAACATCCAGTTGATGGCCGACTACATCGACGGGTCGATCGTGATGCCCGGCGAGGTGTTCTCCATCAACGAGACGGTCGGCCAGCGGACCCGGGCGAAGGGCTTCGTGGCCGCCGGCG
>JBFLKR010000225.1:0-13911 GCA_040883295.1 Acidimicrobiia bacterium | reverse complement strand
CGGTCGTGGGTGACGACCACGATCGTGGTGCCGCGGGCGTTGAGGTTCCGCAACAGGTCGACGATGCCGGCCGACGTCTTCGAGTCGAGGTTGCCGGTGGGCTCGTCGGCGAGCACGATCGAGGGCTCGCCGACGATGGCGCGAGCGATCGCGACCCGCTGGCGCTCACCGCCCGACAGTTGGGTGGCGACGTGGCCGAGGCGATGGCCGAGGCCGACCATCCCCAGGGCCGCCGCGGCCCGCTCGCGTCGCTCGGCCAGCGGGACGCCCCGGTACAGCAGCCCGTCGGCGACGTTGTCGAGGGCGGAGTAGCCGGTGAGCAGGTGGAACTGCTGGAAGACGAAGCCGATGTGGTGGGCCCGCAACCCCGAGAGGTCGGCGTCGGTGAGCTCGGAGACGCGACGCCCGACGAGCTCGACGTCGCCGGCGCTCGGCCGGTCGAGCGTCCCCATCACATGCAGCATCGTCGACTTGCCCGACCCGGATGGCCCGACGACCGCCAGCAGCTCCCCGGCCGTCACCCGCATGGTCACCCCGTCGAGGGCCCGCACCGGTGGCGTCGTTGCGTACTCCTTGACGACGTCGGTGAGGGCCAGGACGGTGCTCATGGCACCACGACGAGGTCGCCCGGCTCCACGTCGGCGTCGATCTCGACGAACCCGCCGGCGAAGAAGCCGGGGTCGGCGGCGACGAGGCGCGTGGTCCCGTCGGGGTCGACCACCTCGACCGCGTAGCCACCCTCGGCGAGGGCGAGGAGGGCCGTCACCGGCACGGCGAGGACGTCCTCGGCGGTATCGGTGACCACCGCCACGTCGACGGGGGCCTCGTCCAGCGATCCTGCCGCCGCCGGTTCGTCGAGGGCGATCTCGACCTCGAAGAACGCGTCGCCCTGGGGACCGGTGGTCGCCACCGACGCCACGCTCGTCACCGTGCCCGGGGTCTCGGTGCGGTCCGGCAGTTCGATGACCACCGCACCGCCGACGGTGAACGCCCCCTGGTCGGAGGCGGGGAGGTCCACGCGGACGATCGTTGTAGAGGAGGTGGCCTCCACCACGGGCGTGGTGGGCGTCACCGTGGTCCCGGCCGGGGCGAGCACCTCGGCGGTGCGGATGGCACCGTCGCGGAACACGACCTCCCCGAGGGCGAGGACGCCGTCCACCTCGAGACCGCGGGCGGCCTGGAAGTCGGCGATGGCGGCCACCGTGGCGACGTCGAGGACGTCATCGGCGACGTCGAGGTGTCCGAGGTCGACGAGGCCGGTCTCGAGTTGGGCGACGTCCGGTCCCGACAGCGGCTCGCCGCCGGAGACCGTCATGACGGGTGTGGTCGGGGAGACGACAGCCGCCACGTCGGCGGCTACCACGAGCACCTGCGCCGGCAGCGGCGAGAAGACGACGTCGCCGAGGGCCACGATCCCGGTCTCCTCGACGCCGAGGTCCTCCTGCCAGCGTTCCACCATCGCCTCGGTGGCGTTGGTGAACTCGTCGTCGATGGTCACGTCGCCGTCGGGGTCGTAGCCGAGCGCCACGAGCGCCTCCTCGAGCTGGGCGACGTCGGGGCCCTCGTCACCCTCCGACAGGGTCCGGTAGGCCGGGACCGTTCCGTCGAGTGCCACGATCGGCGCCTCGTCGATCCGGGCGATGACGGCGCCCTCGGTGACGATGGCACCCTCGGGGAGGATCCCGGTGATGGTCCCCTGGCGCCCGGCGGGCAGGGTCACCTCACGGCTGCCGTATCCGAGGTCGCGGAACGCCGGCGTGGTGCCCGAGAGCAGCACGATCGGTTGGTCGTCGATGCGCATCACGGTGTCGCCGGCGACCAGCTCGGTCCCGACGTCCGGCACCTCGGTCACGGTGCCCTGGCGACCGGCGGTGATCGCCTCGGCGTCGGGGCGTCCGAGCGTGCCGTCGAACTCCGTCTCGTCGACGAGATCGGTGCGCACCACCTCGGCGGTGGCGAAGGTCGGGGCGTCGGAGGCAGGCCCGTCTGCGCCGTCGCCGCCGGTCACCACCAGCACGACGGCGACCACCACGACTGCCAACGCGACGAGGGCGGCGAGCCATGGCCACCGTCGGCGGGTCACGGCGTCGGGCGCCGTGGTCGGCGTGGTGGCGTCGGTGTCGGTCCCGGCCGTGCCCATCGCTCAGCCGCCGTCGGTGCTGGAGGTCGACCCGGGCGCGCCGGGCAGGACCCCCTGGAAGATGAACGAGCAGGCGTCGGCCGCCTCGGCGAACGCGGGGTCGTCAGGGTCGAAGGCACCGCCGAACGGGCCCTGGCCGTCGGGTCCGAACAGGCCGTTGGAGAAGTCGGGGTCGGGGAAGTCGGCGACGCCGTTCTCGCGCATGCACTCGGAGAACTCCAGGAAGCGGTCCTCGAGCTCGGAGCTGTCCTCGGGGAGGAAGCTCAGCACGACGTCCTGCAACAGGTCGGAGCACGCGTCGGCGGCGGCCTGCAGCGTCTCGTCGTCCACGGCGAGATCGCCCTCGCCGGGCACCCCACCGGGGAAGAACTGCGGGTTGCCGTCGGCGTCGATGGTCGGGTCGGGGAAGTCGGGCACGCCGTTGTCGCGCATGCACTGGGCGAACTCGGTGAGTTGGGCCTCGACGGCGGCGGTGTCGTCGGCGGTGGTCGTGGTGACCTCGGCCACGGTCGTCGTCGTGGACTCGAGGGAGGCGACGTCGTCGCCGGCGTCCCCGCCGCCGCAGGCGGCGAGGACGAGGGCGAGGGCGCCGAGGGTGGTGGCGATGCGCATTCGGGGCTCCTTCAGGAGGTGGCAGGGGTGTCGAAGGCGGCGGTGTCGTCGGGGCTGGGTGTGTGCTCCCCATTGTCGGCCGATCGCAGCCGTACCGAGACCGCCAGGCCGCCGGCGGGCGGGGTGGCGGCGGCCACGGAACCGCCCATCGACTCGACGAGGCCGGCGACGATGGCGAGGCCGAGGCCGGATCCGGGGCCCGAGCGCCGCATCGGGTCCTCGGCTTGGTAGAAGCGGTCGAAGAGGCGGGGAAGGTGCTCGTCGTCGACGCCGGGGCCGTCGTCGGAGACCGCGATCACCACGTCGTCGCCGACTCGGTGGGCGCTGACCCGCACCGCGGTGCCCGCCGGGGTGTGGGCCCGCACGTTGGTGAGCAGATTGGCGACCACCTGGGTGATGGCGCCGGGGTTGGCGGACACGGCGAGCCCGGGGTCGACCTCGAGGTCGGCGGGATGATCGGAGGAGATCGCCCGATGGTCGGCGACGGTGGCCTCCAGCACCGGGGCCAGGACCACGCGCTCGTGCAAGAGCTCCGGTTCGCGGTCGAGCCGGGCGAGCAGCATGAGGTCGTCGATGAGGCCCTCCATCCGGGCGGTCTCGGTCTCGATGCGGGTCATGGCGGCAGCCCGATCGCCGGGGTCCTCCAGGCCCCCCATGCGGTGGAGCTGGGCGTAGCCGGAGATGGCGGTGATCGGGGTGCGGAGCTCGTGGGAGGCATCGGCGACGAACCGACGGAGGCGGTCCTTGGTGGCGCGTTCGGTGGCGAACGCCTGCTCGTTGCGTCGGAACATCTCATTGAGTGCGTTGCGCAGTTCGGTGAGCTCCGCCGCCGAGGGCTCCTCGGTGACCCGTCGGGACAGGTCGCCGGCGGCGACGTCGCGGGCGGCGGCGACCATGCCGTCGATGGTCCGAGTCTCGCGCCGGACCGTCCACCAGGTGGCCGTCGCCCCGAGTCCGAGGACCACCAGGCCGCCGGCAACGGTGAGACGCAGGAGCCGGGTCGTCGCCGCCGTCACGAGCCGGAGGGGCTCGGCGAGCACGATGGTCGAGCCGCGGGGCCCGGCGGCGACGAGGGCGCGGTACTCGAGGTCCCCCTCCGTGGCGGGCAGCGTCACGAGGCGATTCCTGTCGGTGGTGGAGAGGTCGGTGACGTCGGGCAGGGGGTCGGGGTCACCCTCGAAGCCCGAGGGGATCTCGGCGAGGGTGCGACCGGTGGGACCCACCGCGACGAGGGCGTAGGTCTGGCGCAGCGGGCTGCGGCCGCCGAGGAGATCGCCGAGCGGGCCGCCGAGACGGCCCCGATCGGCGACCTCGACGAGGCCGGCGTCGATCTCGGCGAGCAGGACACGCTCGGCCGAGCGGACCGCCACCGCCCCGAGGGCGAGGACCATCACGACCATGAGGCCCGTGATCGACAGGACGAGGCGGGCCCGGAGCGTCATGATCCGTCCGTGCGGAGGACGTAGCCGACCCCGCGCACGGTGTGGATGCGACCCGACTCGGCGGCGGCGAGCTTGGTCCGGAGGTAGGACACGTAGGTCTCGACCACGTTGGCGTTGCCATCGAAGTCGTACTCCCACACCTGGTCCAGGATCTGTCCCTTGGAGAGCACCCGGTCGCGGTTGGCCATCAGGTAGCGGAGGAGTCGGAACTCCGTCGGGGACAGTGACACCTCGTCGTCGCCGACCCAGACGCGATGGGCGTCGTCGTCGAGGGTGACGTCCCCGCACACGAGCCGGTTGGCCGCCTCCGCGGTACCGGTGCGCCGCAGGATCGCTTCGATCCGCAGGCCGAGCTCCTCGAGGCTGAACGGCTTGGTGAGGTAGTCGTCACCGCCACGCCGGAAGCCGGTGCGGAGGTCGTCGGCGTCGTCTCGGGCCGTGAGGAAGACGACCGGGACGGCGACCCCGTCGCGCCGCAGGCGGCGACAGACCTCGAACCCGTCGACGTCGGGAAGGTTCACGTCCAGGACGATCAGGTCGGGCTCGGCGCGTCGCACGGCCCGCAGGGCGTCGTAGCCGGCCATGGCCGTCTCCACCTCGTACCCGCCGAAACGGAGCGCCGCCGCGAGCATCTCGACGAGGGACTCCTCGTCGTCCACCACCAGCAGCCGGGCCAGGGGGTCGGTCATCGTCGGTCACCATATGGGCCCACCCCGGTCAGTGTCTGGGAGTTCCCTGTGGGTTCCCTGTGAACCGACGGTCAGGCCATCCGACGCGGGATCGCCGTCCGGTAGGTGACCGTCGCCTCGGCGAGCGGGATCGACGTCGACTCCGGGCGACCGTTGTCGAGGACGATGCCGTCCCCGCCGAACTCGCCGAGCTCGCTCACCGGGACGTCCAACTCCTCGGCCATGGCCCGGATCGCCTCGGCGTGCTCGGCGGGCACCGCCGCCACGAACCGGTTCGGGTTCTCGGCGAACAGCCCCACCCAGTCGGTGAACCGGAGGGTCGCCCCGACCTCCGACGCGATGCACAGCTCGGCCACGGTTATGGCGATCCCACCCTCGGCGATGTCGTGCATCGCCGGCACGAGGCCCGATCCCGCCAGCGCCGCCGCCAGGTCGATGACCGCCTTGGCCATGAAGGGGTCGGGTTCGTCGGGCCGACCGCCGAGGTGGCCGTGGAGCACCTGCTCGAAGGCCGACCCGGCCAGGTTGCGCGACCGTTGCGGTCCGAACATCCAGATCAGGTGGCCCTCGGCGGCTCGGTCGAGGCGGGGCGGCGAGGTCGGCATGGGGTCGGCGAGCCCGAGCATCCCCACCACCGGCGTCGGGAAGATGTCGACCCCGTCGGTCTCGTTGTAGAACGAGACGTTGCCGCCGACCACCGGCACCCCGAGCGCCTCACACGCCCGGCTGATGCCCTCGACGGTCTCGGTGAACTGCCACATGACGTCGGGCTTCTCGGGATTGCCGAAGTTCAGGTTGTCGACCACCGCCATCGGGCGGGCACCGGTCATGGCGACATTGAGCGCCGCTTCGAACACGAGCCGGGCACCGCCCCGCCGGGGGTCGAGGTGGCACTGGCGGCCGTTGCCGTCGGTCGACACGGCGAGCCCCTTCGAGGTGCCCTTGATGCGGATGAGCGAGGCGTCGTGACCCGGCTCCACGATCGTGTCGGTGAAGAGCATGTGGTCGTACTGCTCGAAGGCCCACCGGGGGTCGGCGATCGAGGGGTCGTCCAGCAGTCGGAGAACCGCGTCCCGCAGGTCGGGGGGCTGCAGGAGCGTCAGCGAGTTGGTCCAGAGGTCCTCCAACCATCGGGGCTCCCCGAGCGGCCGGTACAGCTTGGGGGCGTCCTCGGTCAGGGAGGCGGCCGGAATCGTGGCCACGACCTCTCCGTCGTGGCGGACCGTGAGGGTGGCGCCCTCGGTGACGGTGCCCACCACCGCGGCGTCGATCTCCCACCGTTCGGCCACGGCGAGGACCTCGTCCACCTTGGCCGGGTCGACGAAGGCCATCATCCGCTCCTGGGACTCCGACATGAGCAGCTCGGCGGCGGTCATGTCGCCCTCGCGGACGTGGACGGCGTCGAGGTCGACGTCCATCCCCACCCCGGCGCGGGCGGCGGGCTCCGAGCAGGCACACGAGAGGCCGGCGGCGCCGAGGTCCTGCACCCCGACGACGAGTCGCCGCCGGTACAGCTCGAGGCAGGCCTCGATGAGCTTCTTCTCCTCGAAGGGGTCGCCGACCTGCACCGAGGGGCGCTTGTCGGCCGAGGCCTGGTCGAACGACGCCGACGCCAGCACCGACGCCCCGCCGATGCCGTCGCGGCCGGTGGCGTTGCCCAACAGCACCGCCAGCGTCCCGGGGGTGCCGGCGGTGCCCAGCACCAGGTCGTCGGCGCGCATGACGCCGAGGCACATGACGTTGACGAGCGGGTTGCCGGCGTAGCACTCCTCGAAGGCGATCTCCCCGCCGATCGTCGGCACCCCGACGGCGTTGCCGTACCCGGCGATGCCGGAGACCACGCCCGAGAAGAGGTACCGGTTGAGCGGGTCGTCGAGCGGGCCGAACCGGATCTGGTCCCACAGGGCGACGGGGCGGGCCCCCATCGTGAACACGTCGCGGAGGATGCCGCCCACCCCGGTCGCTGCTCCTTGGTAGGGCTCGACGAACGACGGGTGGTTGTGGCTCTCGATGCGGAGGGCGGCGTACCAGCCGTCGCCGAGGTCGACGACGCCGGCGTTCTCGCCCGGGCCGACCACCACCCACGGCGCCTCGGCGGGGAAGCGGCCGAGGTGGGCCCGCGACGACTTGTAGGAGCAGTGCTCGGACCACATGACCGAGTACATGGCCAACTCGGCGGGCTCCGGCGCCCGGCCGAGGATGTGGCGGACCGAGTCGTACTCCTCGTCGGTCATCCCGAGTGCCCGGTGGACGGGCACCTCGTCGGGGGCGAGGTCGACCTCAGACATGGGCGGCCTCCAGGCTCTCGACGAACGACTGCAGCAGGACCCGTCCGTCGGACGAACCGAGCAGGTCCTCCATCGCTCGTTCGGGATGGGGCATGATCCCCGCCACGCTGCCGGTGGCCACCGCCGCGATCGAACCGGCGGAGCCGTTCGGGTTCCACTCCTCGTCCACCGTCCCGTCGGGGCCGCAGTAGCGGGCCGCCACCGTGGGCAGGTCGCCCTCGGGGTGGCGGTAGTTGCCCTCGTAGGAGTTGAGCGGGATCTCGAGGACCTGGCCCGGCTCGGCGGCCCGGGTCAGGATCGTGTCGGTCGACTCCACCCGCACGTGGATGGGACGACAGATGAACCGCAGGTCGCGGTTCTCCAGCAGCACCCCGGGCAGCAGCCCTGCCTCGCACAGGATCTGGAAGCCGTTGCAGATCCCGAGGACGGGCGCCCCGGCGGCGGCGAGCCGCTCCACCTCGGCCATGACGGGCGAGAACCGGGCGATGGCGCCCGTGCGCAGGTAGTCGCCGTGGGCGAACCCGCCGGGGAGCACCACCCCGTCGAAGGAGGAGAGGTCGGTTTCGCGGTGCCACACCAGCTCGGCGTCGGCGCCGAGCTCCGAGAGCGCCCACGCGACGTCGTGCTCGCAGTTGGTGCCGGGGAAGACGACGACGGCGACGCTCATCCGACCGAGATCTCGTAGTCGTCCATGACCGGGTTGGCGAGCAGCTGGTCGCACATCGCCCGCACCCGCGCCTCCACCTCGGCGGGGTCGTCCCCGTCGACGTCGAGCTGGATCTCCTTGTTGATGCGGACCCGCCCGACCTCGTCGAACCCGAGGTCGCGCAGCGCCCGGGCCACGGTGGTGCCCTGTGGGTCGGCGATGTCGCGGCGGCGCCGGACGGTGACGGTGACCTTCATGCCTGCTCCAGGTGGTCGTTGAACGATCGGCCGGTGATCCGCTCGAAGGCCTCGACGTAGCGTGCCCGGGTGGCCGCGGCCACCTCGGCCGGCAGGCGCGGCGCCGGCGGCTCCTTGTCCCAGTTCGTGGACTCGGCCCAGTCGCGCACGAACTGCTTGTCGAACGAGGGGATCGGGCGGCCGGGGACCCACTCGTTGGCGGGCCAGTAACGGGACGAGTCGGGGGTGAGGGCCTCGTCGACGAGGATCACCTCGCCGTCGACCACCCCGAACTCGAACTTCGTGTCGGCGAGGATCAGCCCCCGCTCGGCGGCGTGGGCGTGGGCCTCGAGGTACAGGCGGACCGAGGTCGTGCGGAGTCGTTCGAAGAGGCGGTCGCCGACCTCGAAGCGGGCGGCGACCTCGGTGAGGTTGAGGTCGTGGCCGGTCTCGGCCTTGGTGGCCGGCGTGAAGATCGGCTCGTGCAGCCGGTCGGCCTGCCGCAGGCCGGACGGGAGGTGCTCGGTGGTCGGCCCGCCCCCTGCCTCGTACTCCTTCCACGACGACCCATAGAGGTAGCCGCGGACCACGCACTCGAGGGGGATCACCTCGGCGCGGCGCACCACCATGGACCGGGGTGCCAGCGCGACCCGCTCGTCGTCGGTGAGGCCCGGGACGTCGGCGAGGTCGGTGGTGAGGAGGTGGTGGGCGACGTCGAGGTGCCGGAACCAGAACGCCGACAACCCGGTGAGGACGGCGCCCTTGTCGGGGATCGGGTCGTCGAAGACGACGTCGAAGGCGGAGATGCGGTCGGTGGCGACGAAGAGGAGGCGCTCGGGGTCGATCTCGTAGATCTCCCGTACCTTCCCGGAGGCGATGTGCGGCAGGTCCGGCACGGGCGGCGATGGTAGCCGCCGGCGACGGTGGGCCGCGGTCACAGCGCCAGCACGTCCATGAGGAGGGCGATGGCGACGTGGATGGCCACGC
Source organism: Acidimicrobiia bacterium (assembly GCA_040883295.1). Taxonomy (GTDB): domain Bacteria; phylum Actinomycetota; class Acidimicrobiia; order Spongiisociales; family JAENVV01; genus JAHEFX01. The sequence continues at coordinate 4,871 of JBFLKR010000225.1, read as the reverse complement.
CCCACCAGACCGAACCGGTCTTGAGGGCGAGGAAGCCGAGCACCGTCCCCCCGACGAGGGCGGCGGCCGCCTCGAGCGGCGGCTTGGTGAAGTGGATCATCACGTAGGGCACCACCGAGACGAACACCGCCCCGATGCCGAAGCGGGGCGCCAGGCCGAGGACCAGGAACCCTCGGAAGAAGAACTCGATCCCGAGGAACTGGGCGGCGTAGACCGCCCACCAGGCCACGAACCACGGCCAGAGTCCTTCGTCGGGGGCGAGACCGTAGAACGGGTACTTCGCCTGGAAGGCGGGCTGGCCCGCGGCGAGGACGACGAAGGGGATCGAGAGCGCCAGCAACCAGGCATAGGGCACCCAGGCGCCGGGTGGTGGTCGTCGCAGGCCCACGTCGGCGACGCGGAGGCCGATGAGGCGGAGGGCGACCCAGGGGACGACGAGGTACCCGGCCACGTTGACCACGCCCCAGCGGGCGAGGCGGGCGAACTCGGGGGTGGTTGCCTCGGCGAGCCCCGGTGGCACCGGTCCGGACTGGGCGACGGTGATGCCGAGCAGGGCCACGCCGGCGGTGACCAGGACGACCGCGACCTGGCGCTGGGCGATGGCGGGTTCGACATGGTGGAGGTGGTGGCGGGAGGCGAGTTCGGCCCCGGCGACGACGTCGTCGACGTAGCGGCGCCGGATGGCGTCGTACCGGGTTCGGATCGACACGGGGCGAGCGTAGGGAAGGTCCGAGGCGGCGACGGTGTTCCACGCGCGGGCCGATACCCTGTTCCGGAGCCGCCGTGACCTTCGCCTCCATTCCCTCCCCGCCGATCTCCGAGTTCTCGCTCGGGCCCCTGGACATCACGTTCTACGGGATCCTCATCGCCACGGGTGTCGCCGTGGCCGCCATCGTCACGACGCGGCGATTCGTCGCCTGGGGTGGCGACGCCGAGCTGGCCCAGCGGGTGATCGTCTGGGCGGTGATCCTCGGCTTCCTCGGCGCTCGACTGGCCTATGTATCCACCCACCTCGAGCGGTTCGAGGGTCGTTGGATCGCGGTCTTCTTCATCTGGGAGGGCGGGCTGGCACTGTTCGGTGGCCTCACGGTCGGCACGGCCACCGCCGTCGTCATGCTGCGTCGGGCAGGCGTCGACCCGTGGGTCTTCGCCGACTCGGCGGCGGTCGGCATCCCCCTCGCCCAGGCGATCGGGCGGTGGGGCAACTACTTCAACCAGGAGTTGTTCGGGACCCCCACCGACCTGCCGTGGGGCCTCGAGATCGACCCGTCCCGCCGGCCCGCCGAGTACGCCGAGTTCGAGACGTTCCACCCCACGTTCCTCTACGAGTCGCTGTGGAATGCCCTGATCGTGGCGCCGGTGATCCTCCTGCTGGAACGGCGCGGGATCCTGAAGCGAGGCTCGTCGATCGCCCTGTACATGGTGCTGTACGGGTTCATGCGGTTCCTCACCGAGCTCATTCGCACCGACACCGAGTTCCGGTTCCTCGGGCTCTCGCGCAACGGGTGGGTCTCGATGGGTGTCGTGCTGGCAGGCATCGCCGTGCTCGTGTGGCGCCAGCGCCGGGGCGAGCCCCAGGTCGCCGTCGCCGCGGCCGAGTAGCCCGCCCCACCGGGAACACCGGCCTGCGGCCCGCCGTCGCCGGTACGCTCTCCGGATCGAGAGCGACCACGGAGTGATCTGCGAGCGTTGCGGCTTCGCCAACGAAGCCGGGCAGAAGTTCTGCAACGAATGCGGGACCGGGCTCGCCCGCGCCTGCCCGGCAGGCCATCCCAACCCGCCGGCGGCCAAGTTCTGCGGGGAGTGCGGGGAGGCCATGGGTGGCGCATCGGCGGTGCCGCCGGTTGCCGGCGCGCCCTCCGCCGAACGCCGCTTCATCACGGCGCTGTTCGCGGATCTCGTCGGCTTCACGTCCATGACCGAGGAGTCCGACCCCGAGGACATCCGTTCGACGCTCACCGACTACTTCGAGCAGGCGCGGACGGTGATCGAGCGTTTCGGTGGCGAGGTCGACAAGTTCATCGGCGATGCGATCACGGCGTTCTGGGGCACCACGGTCGCCAACGAGGACGATGCCGAGCGGGCCGTTCGTGCCGGCATGGAGCTCGTCGACGTCGTCGACTCGCTCGGGGAGGAGCTCGGCCTCGGCCTGGCGCTGCGAGTCGGCGTGTTGTCGGGCGAGACCGCGGTGGGAGAAGGCGGGAACCAGCGGGGTCTCGTGATCGGCGACATCGTCAACACCGCAGCGCGGATCCAGTCGGCGGCCGACCCCGGCACCGTCTTCGTCGGCGAGGCCACCTACCGGCTGACCACCGGGGCCATCACCTACCTCGAGCGCGGCGTGATCGAGGCGAAGGGGAAGGCGGAGCCCGTCCCCGTGTGGCAGGCCGAGACCGTCGTCGGACAGCGTGGCGGCGTGGGCCGTTGGGAGACGCTCGAGCCACCGTTCGTGGGTCGGGAGGACGAGCTCCGGTTCCTGAAGGACCAGCTCCACGCCACGTCGCGCGATGGCTCGGCCCGACTCGTGTCGATCGTCGGTGAGCCGGGGATCGGCAAGAGCCGGATCGCCTGGGAGCTCCTGAAGTACGTCGACGGGGTCACCGAGGTCTTCAACTGGCACCAGGGCCGGTCCCCGGCCTACGGGGAGGGCGTCACGTTCTGGGCATTGGCCGAGATGGTGAGGGCCCGGGCAGGGATCACGGACGACGAGCCGGCGACCTCGGCGCGGACCCGCCTGCGAACGTGCGTCGCCGAGTTCGTCCCCGACGCCGACGAGCGGGCCTGGATCGAACCGAAGCTCGCCGGCCTGCTCGGCCTCGAGGACACGGGCGGGGTGACGCGCGGCGAGCTGTTCTCCGCCATCCGCACGTTCTTCCAACGGATCGCAGCCTCCGACACGGTGGTCATGCTCTTCGAGGACCTGCACTGGGCCGACTCCGGCCAACTCGAGTTCATCGAGGAGCTCGTCGAGTTGTCGAACGGATCCCCGATCCTGGTGATCACCCTGTCGAGGCCGGACATCCTCGATCGGCGTCCGGATTGGGGCACGGCCCGGAGCAACTTCGCCTCCCTCCACCTCGGTCCACTGTCGGCTCCCGAGATGCAGCGGATGGTGCGCGGCCTGGTCCCCGAGGCCCCGGACGACTTCGTCGCCCTCGTGGTCGGACGCTCCGGCGGGGTGCCGCTCTACGCCGTCGAGATCCTCCGGGCCCTGGTCGATGCCGGATCGCTCGCGCCCGTCGGGGCCGGTCTCGTGGTGGCTGGGTCGGTGTCGGATGTGGCCCTCCCGGACACGCTGCACGCCGTCATCGGCTCCCGCCTGGATCGGCTGGAACCGGCCGATCGGTCGCTGCTGCAGGACTGTGCGATCCTCGGCCAGTCCTTCACCCCTGACGGCTTGTCCGCCCTGACCGGGATCCCCGAGGAGGGCCTGGCGCCCCGGCTGCGGGAGCTGGTCCGTCGAGAGCTGCTCCGACTCGAGGGGGACCCGATGTCACCCGAGCGCGGCCAGTACCAGTTCGTCCAGGGCGTCATCCGGGAGGTGGCCTACGGACGGATCGCCAAGGCCGACCGTCTCGGTCGGCACGTCAAGGTCGCCGAGTACTTCGAACGGGTGGCCCCGATCGAGGGGGCCGCGGTGATCGCCGAGCACTACGTCAGTGCCTTCGAGATCGACGCCGACGAGGAGCTGGCGACCAGGGCGAGGGGAGCGCTCATCCAGGCGGCGGAGCGGGCATCGGGGCTCGGCTCCTACGGGCAGGCCCTCGTCTTGGCCGAACGGGGTCTCGAGGTCCCGGGATCGGGTGCCGACAAGTTGGTGCTGCGCGAGCTGGGATCGAAGGCGGCCTCCGCGGTCCTCGACCATGACCGGGCGATCGAGCTGGCCTCCGAGGCCGTGGCGTGGGCCGAGGCCGAGGGCACGGAGGCAGACGGTTGGCGGGCGATCCACCTGCTGGGACTCGCCTACGTCGAGGGAGATCTCCCCGCCAAGGCGATGGCGGTCCTCGAACCGGTCTTCGACCCCGCCGAGGTCGACCACCCCGAGATGGCGATGCTCGGCTCGGTGCTGTCGAACGCAGCACTGCGCAATGCCCAGTGGGAGGTATCGGCGGACGTCGCCGTGCCGGTCATGGTCGCGGCGGAGCGGTCCGGTGACATGGAGACCCTCATCGAGGCGATGACGTCGCGGGGCACCGTCCTCCCCCAACTCGGCCGCTTCCACGAGGGCGTGGCCTTGCTCAGGGAGTCCGCCCGGCTGGCGGGTGACAGCTGGGGCGGTCTCAGGGCCCTCAACAACCTGCTCCTCTATGCCTCGGTCGACGGCTTCATGGCGGTCGAGGACATCGTCCGACGCGGGGTGGAGTTGGCGGGGAGGATCGGCCACGCCGCGTTGTCCGTGCGGCTGATGTCCTGGGAGTGCCCGATCGAGGAGGCCCACGGCCGGTTCGACGCGGCCATCGACGCCGTCGACTCGGTGGACACCCGGGACGGCGGGTACTGGGAAGCTGCGACCGAAGGTGTGCGGGAGCGGTACCTCTGGCGGATGACCGGGGACCGCGAGCACTTGCGGCGGAGCCTCTCCGTGGTGGAGGCGCAGCTCGAGAACCCCGAGCCGCAGTACCGGGACTGGGCCAAGAACTACATGGCATCCGCCCTCTGGTACCTCGGCGACATCGAGGAGTCGCGCCGGCACGCCGACGAGTTGGACCGGGCCCCCGACTCGGGACGAGTGCCGGCCGTGCTGGAGATCCGCCACGTCGCCCTCGGGGCGGCCCTGCGCAACCGCAGCGCCGAGCAGGTCACCCGGGCAGAGGAGATGGACCTGGAGCGCGGTCGCCGCCGTGACTCCTTCCGGTCGCTCGCCGCCATCG
>JBFLKR010000224.1:0-8859 GCA_040883295.1 Acidimicrobiia bacterium | reverse complement strand
GGCGACCCGGTGGTCCCGAGCCCTCGCCCGCCCCGGAGCGACCCGCTGCGTCGCCTCGAGGTGATCGGGCTCACCTACCGCCACCCATCGACCGGCGGGGGCGTCACCGACGTCGACCTCACGCTCGAGGCCGGCTCCTTCACGGTCGTGACGGGCCGGATCGGGGCGGGCAAGACGACCCTGCTGCGCACCCTGCTCGGGCTGGTGCCGGCCGACGCGGGCACCATCACCTGGAACGGCGAGCCAGTTGCCGATCCGGCCGTCGAGCTCGCGCCACCGCGGGTCGCCTACACCCCCCAGGTGCCCAGGCTCGTGTCGGCCTCGCTGGCCGAGAACCTGACCCTCGGACGGGAGGCCACCGCCGAGGAGATCGCCGAGGCCGTGGAACTGGCCGTGCTGGGTCCCGACGTCGAGCACCTCGACCACGGGCTCGACAGCCTGGTCGGCACCCGTGGCGTGCGACTCTCGGGCGGCCAGGTACAGCGGGCGGCGGCCGCCCGCATGCTCCTCACCGACGCCGACCTGCTCGTCTTCGACGACCTGTCCTCGGCCCTCGACGTCCACACCGAGACCCAGCTCTGGCAGCGGCTCTTCGAGCGGCGCCGGGCCACCTGCCTCGTGGTGAGCCACCGACGGCCCGCCCTCCGGCGGGCGGACCAGATCGTGCTCATGGTCGACGGCCGGGTGGCCGACCTCGGCACGCTCCCCGAGCTGCTGGAGCGGTCGGCAGAAATGCGGGCGCTCTGGGAGGAGTCCGACGAGGAGGACGATGGCTGAGCCGAGCCGCTGTGCGTGGCCCGGCGACGACCCGCTGCTGGTCGCCTACCACGACACCGAGTGGGGCGTCCCGGTTCGTGACGAGACCGGGTTGTTCGAGGCGCTCACGCTCGAGTCGGCGCAGGCAGGGTTGTCGTGGCGCACCGTCCTCGCCCGCCGGGCGGGATATCGGCAGGCATTCGCCGGCTTCGACGCCGACGCCGTCGCCGCCTTCGGGCCCGACGACGTCGAGCGTCTCCTCGCCGACCCCGGGATCATTCGTCATCGCGGCAAGGTCGAGGCCACCGTGCACAACGCCCGGGCGGTGGTCGACCTCCGCCGGTCGGGCGGACTCGCCGCCCTCGTCTGGGACCGGGTCGACGGCCGGACCGTCGTCCGCCGTCCGCCGACGGCCGCCGGCGTCCCGGCCACGGACCCCCTCGGGGACGCGCTCGCCATCGACTTGGCTGCGGCCGGCTTCCGGTTCGTCGGGCCCACGACCGCCTATGCGTACTGCCAGGCGGTCGGCGTGATCGACGACCACCTCGCCGGTTGCCCGGCACCGGCAGGGCGGGACTCGGGTCGGTAGCCTCGTCTCGTGCCCGCACCGCGCCTGCCCGACCACCGACCGCTCCTCGTCCTCGCCGAGACCGCGAGCGCATTCGAGTCCCAGCAGCTGCGCGACTGGGCGACGGAGCAGGGGGTGCCCCCCTCGGCGATCATCGAACTGCCATCCACCCGACGTCGACGGCGCCCGCCGATCTCCAGCCTGCTGGACGCCCGCGTCATGCGGTCGCCCGACGCCCTCGTGGTCCCGGTCCGAATGGTGTGGATGGCGCCCGAGCGCGACGGTCGCCGCCGGGTCCGCCTGATCGACGTCGTGCAAGCGGTCGGTGACCCCCGCGAGCCGGACCCGGTCCGGCAGCGGTGGCTCGCCTTCCGCCACCCCGACCGCATGCAGATCGTGGTCGGGGAACCGGCCAGCGCCGCCGACCTCGTGGCCGAATGGCACGACTCCCAGGCCGCTTCGCGCCTGGGGGACTTCGTCGCCCGACGGGCGTGGCTCGCCCTCGAACGGGCAGAGCGGCGGCTGCGTGGCAACCGATACAAGGTCGCCCGGTTCGTCACCGAGGAGGTGACCGCCCAAGGCGACTTCCAGGCCGGTCTCGCCGAGATCGCCGAGGACCTGGACAAGCCCTACGAGGCGGTCGCCGCCCGTGCCCGCCGCCTGCTCGGCGAGATCGCCGCCACCCCCACGACGGTGGCCATCGACCTCATCGCCGGACTCATCCACCTCCTCTACCGGCAGGGCTATGGGCGGATCTCCTACGACCGCCGACGACTGCTCGAGATCCATGGCACCTCCGAGCACGCCTCGCTGGTCTTCCTGCCATCCCACAAGAGCCAACTCGACCGGCTCGTCATGCAGTTCATCCTCTGGGAGAACGACCTGCCCCCGAGCCACACCGCCGGCGGCATCAACCTGAACTTCTGGCCGGTCGGGCCCCTCGTCCGGCGGGCGGGCGTCTTCTTCATCCGGCGCTCGTTCCGCGACGACCCCACCTACAAGTTCGTCCTGCGCTCCTATCTCGACTACCTGCTTTCCCGCCGCTTCCCCCTCGAGTGGTACCTCGAGGGCGGCCGCTCCCGGACCGGCAAGCTCCGGGCCCCGTCATTCGGGCTGCTGCACTACGTCATCGATTCCTTCGAGCGGGGGATGACCGACGACGTCGTGCTCGTGCCGGCCTCGATCTCCTACGACCAGATCCAGGACATCGGCGACTACGCCGCCGAGATCCAGGGGGCCTCGAAGACCGACGAGAGCCTCGGCTGGCTCGTCGGGGCGATCGCCTCCATGCGCCGGCGCTATGGCGACGTCCACATCCGCTTCGGGGAGCCGATCTCGCTGGCCAAGGAGTGGAGCGGCGAGTCCGAGGAGGGCTCCATCGACCTCGCCCGCCTCGCCTTCGACGTGATGACGAGGATCAACGAGGCCACGCCGATCACGCCGACCGCAGCGATCTCGCTGCTGCTCACCGACGACCACGGGCCGATCCCGGTCACCGAACTGACCGACCGGATCGCCCCGCTGGCCGCAGAAGTCGACCGACTCGAGCTCCCCCGCACGGCCCGGTTCGACCGCCGGATCGACGTCGAGGTCGTGCTCGAGCGACTCGCCGAGCACGGCTTCGTGGAGCGCACCGCCGAGGGGTGGGAGGTCCTCGAGGGGCAGGCCCATGCGCTGGCCTTCTACCGCAACACGATGATCCACCACCTCCTCGTGCCGGCGATAGTCGACCTCGCCGGACGGGTCGGCGGTGACGAGGAGGCGACCGCCCTTCGGGTCCGCGACCTGCTGAAATTCGATTTCTTCTTCGCCCCCCGCGACGCCTTCGTGGCCTCGCTGGCCGGAGCGGCGGCAACCGCCGAACGGATACCGGACCTCGCTCGCCTCGTGCTCGAGCCGTTTCTCGAGACGTACGCCGCCGTGGCCGACCTCGCCGCCGAGCGCGAGGAGCTGCCCGACCGGCGGGAGTCGCTCGCCCACGTACGCAGGCTGCTCGACCACGGTCGTCTGCGCCGACCGGAGGCAGCCATGCTGCCCATCATCGACGGGGCGCTCGAGCTGCTCCACCACAAGGGCGTGGAGGGGGATCGGGCCGCCACCGCCGCCCTTGCGGCCGAGTTCGCCGACCTCGTGGCCGCGGCATCGCCGGGTGTCGAGCGCGCCCGCGCCCATCGATAGCCCGTCCATGGGACTCTTCGACGACTACGCCGGTCGCGGGTTCTGCGAGGTCGTCGACGGCGGGGTGCGGCCCCACTACCGGGAGCTCGTCGACCGCTTCGCCGGCTTCGACGCCGACGACATCTCCGAACGGGTCCACCTGCTCGAGTCGATCTTCCGGCGACAGGGCATCACGTTCGCAGTGGCGGACTCGGACGAGGGGATCGAGCGCACGTGGCCGCTCGACCTCGTGCCTCGCATCATCCCCGCCGACGAGTGGCAGGCCGTGGAGGCGGGCCTCATCCAGCGGGTCCGGGCCCTCAATCTCTTCCTCGACGACGTGTACGTGGGCGAGCAGGCGGCCATCGCCGACGGCGTCATCCCACGCTGGATCGTCGAATCGGCGTCCGGCTACGTCCCGGAGGCCCACGGCATCGCGGTGCCCCATGCCGCCCGGGCGGTGGTCTCGGGGGTCGACCTGGTGCGTGGTGACGACGGCGTCTACCGCGTGCTGGAGGACAACCTGCGGGTGCCGAGCGGGGTCTCCTACGTCCTGGAGAACCGGGTGGCCATGACGCGGGTGCTGCCGGGCGCCTTCGCCCGGTATCGGGTGCGCCCCGTGAGCCACTACGGCGCCTCCCTCTTCCGCACGCTGGCCTCGATGGCGCCGGCCGGCGTGGGCGACCCCACGGTCGTGGTGCTCACGCCCGGCATCCGCAACGCCGCCTATTACGAGCACGCCTTCCTGGCCCGCCAGATGGGCATCGAGCTGGTCGAGGGCCGGGACCTCGTCGTCGACGACCAGACGGTCTACATGCGAACCACCCGGGGCCTCGCCCGGGTCGACGTCATCTACCGTCGGATCGGCGACGACTTCCTCGACCCCGTCGTGTTCCGCCCCGATTCGGTCCTCGGCGTGCCCGGGCTCATGTCGGCGGTGCGAGCCGGCACCGTCACGCTCGCCAATGCGGTCGGGAACGGAGTCGCCGACGACAAGGGCGTCTACCCCTACCTGCCGGCGCTCATCGAGTACTACCTGGGGGAGCCGGCGATCCTCCCGAACGTCACCACCTACCTGCCGTGGGATCCCGACCAGCTGGCGTGGGTGCTCGACCACCTCGACCGCCTGGTCGTCAAGCCCGTCGCCGAGGCCGGCGGGTACGGCATCGTCATCGGCCCGATGGCCGACGACGCCACCCTGGCGGCCGCCGCCGCGGCACTGGCCGCCGACCCCCGGGCCTACGTGGCCCAGGACGTCGTCCAGTTGTCGACCCACCCCAGCTTCGTGGACGGCCGGCTGGCGCCCCGCCACATCGACCTCCGACCGTTCGTGTTGGCCGGGTCGGACGTGGAGGTGATCCCCGGCGGCCTCACCCGGGTGGCCATGCGCGACGGCTCGCTCGTCGTGAACTCCTCCCAGGGCGGCGGGTCGAAGGACACCTGGGTGCTGGGGGCGTGATGCTGGCGCGGCACGCGGAGGACCTGTTCTGGATCGGTCGCTACCTCGAACGGGCCGAGGACACGGCTCGGCTGCTCGACGTGACCCACCAGACGGCGCTCGAGGGGGGCGCCCGACCGTCCGAGGAGCTGTGGCGGGAGTTGCTCGAGATCCTGTACCTCGACGACGAGTTCTCCGACGACGTCTCGCCCCGCTCGGTCACCCGGTTCCTCGTGGCCGACCTCGCCAACCCGGGGGCACTGGTGTCGATCGTCGCCCGGGCACGGGAGAACGCCCGGGGGGCCCGCGAGTGGCTGTCGTCCGAGTTCTGGGAGGCCATCAACGCCCTCCACCTGGAACTCGCCCCCGATCGTCTGGCGTCCGAACTCGATCGCTCCCCGTATGCGGTCTTCCGACAGGTCAAGGTCGGCTGCCAGGCCCTCTCGGGCACGATCGACGCCTCGGTGCCCCGGGCGGAGGGCTACCACTTCCTCGTCCTCGGGGTGGCCCTCGAGCGGGCGATGATCACCGCCCGGGTCACCAAGGTGTGGCAGCGGCGACTCGGCGGGTTCGCCGGCCCCGCCGCCTTCCCCGAGTGGGCCAAGCTCCTCAAGTCGCTCTCCGCCTACGAGGCCTACCTCCGGGAGTTCCGGGCCTCGATGCAGCCCGAGCGGGTGCTCGAGTTCCTGCTGCAGGACCCCCGATTGCCCCGGTCCGTCTTCTACTGCCTCGACCTCGCCGAGCGCCAGATCGAGGCCATCGGTGACGACACCACCGGGGACCGGTCGCGCAAGGCGGTGGGTCGGCTCCGGGCCGAGTTGGAGTTCTCCGAGCCCAGCCGCCTCGATCGCACCGCCATCGGCGCCTATCTCGAGCACGTCGAGGAAGCCATCGGCGAGTTGCCCCCGGTGGTAGAGGACGAGTTCTTCCGGCTGGCCGCCGACGCCGCGATCCATGCCTACGAGGCGTTCTGATGGAGATCGCCGTCCGCTACGTGACCCGCTTCCGGTACCGGTCGCCCGTGTGGGACTCGCACAACGCGCTGCGGGCGTGCCCGCGAAGCGACGACCACCAGCGCTCGGTGCGCTACGAGTTGGCGGTCGAGCCGACGGCGCGCCTGCACGGGTATGTCGACCGCTGGGGGACCCGGGTCGACACGTTCGGGGTCCGGCTCCCCCACGACGAGTTGGTGGTCGATGCGCGCGCCTCGCTCACCACCGAGCCCCGCCCGTCGCCGGCCGCCAGCGCCCTCGACGACCTGGCGGCACCCGGCTTCCGCACCGACCGATGGCTGTTCACCCAGCCGTCCCCGCACACCCGCTGGACCCCGGAGATGGCAGCCGAGGCCCGTGAGCTGGTGGCGGGCCTCGACGATGCCACCGAGGTGGCTCGGACGGTGATGGGGCACGTGCACGACACGATGGACTACGTGCCGGGTGCCACGCGGATCGGCGTCGACCCGGCCGAGGTGTGGTCGGAGCAGGCCGGGGTGTGCCAGGACTACGCCCACCTGACCATCTCGTTCCTGCGGTCCCTGGGACTGCCGGCCCGGTACGTCTCGGGGTACTTCTACGCCGCCGACCCCGCCGACGGGTCATCGCCCGACGGGGACGAGATCGTGGTCCAGACCCACGCCTGGGTGGAGGCCGCGATCCCCGGCTTCGGCTGGTGGGGCATCGATCCGACGAACTGCCTCGAGGCCGGCGAGCGCCACGTCGTGATCGGCCATGGTCGTGACTACGACGACGTCACCCCGCTGCGAGGCGTCTACCACGGCGACACGGACCACGAGCTCGCCGTCGCCGTGACCATGGGCGCCGGCCGCATCTCGTCGCGCCCGCTGCCCGACGTGCCCCTCGACGCCGTCGACCAGTAGCCCTACACCGACACGATCGAGCGGCGATAGGCCCAGATCGCCACGGCCATCAACACCGCCGCCATGCCCCCGAGCACGGCGAGTTGGAGGCCGATGTCGGCGATCGTGCCGTCCTCGAACAGGAGCGTCCGGAAGCCCTGCAGGGCCCAGTTGTGGGGCGTGAAGCGCGAGACCTGCTGGATGGTCTCGGGGAAGATCTCGTAGGGCACCATGCACCCACCCAGCGCCCCGAGCCCGATCCCGATCATCACGCCGACGCCGCCGGCCGTCTGGTCGCTCTGCAGCAGCGACCCGAGCAAGATCCCCGACGCCGTCGACACCAACGCGAAGACGGCGATGATCGCCGCCGACCCCAGCGGGTCGCCCCAATCGACGCCGAAGGCCACGGCCGTCACCACGACGATGAACAGCGCCTGCACCAGGGCGATGCCGTAGCGACCGGCCGTCTCGCCGACCACGATCTCGGTGGGATGGGTCGGGCTCGCCAGCATGCGACGGGCCACACCGAGCTTGCGGGTGAGGATGAGGTAGCCCGACGAGGCCAACGACGTCAGGAACGTGAAGAGCACGAGTTGTGACGACGCGCCGAGGTCGAAGACCCCGACGTCACCCTCGAACAGGGGGTCACCGACCACCTGGGTGTCGATGGCCGTGGGGGCCTGGGTCGCGGCGGCGTCGGTGACGTCGCGGCGCGCCTCGGCAGGCTCGGCACCGGTGGCGGAGACGACGGCCTCGGTGGCGATCGGGGCGAGGTTGGCCTCCGAGATGGCGGCCTGCACGGGGGCGACGAGCTCGGACCCGAATCCCTCGCGGGCGAGGAACGAGACCTCCACCGAGGTCTCGAAGGGGTCACCGTCGGGGACCACGACGGCGGCCCGGACCCAGCCCCGCTCCACCCACTCCTCCGCCTGCGCACGGTCCGTGAGGCGCTCGACGCCGAAACCGGCGTCGGTCGCCGCCTCGACGACCAACTCGCCGACCGCGGTGTCGGAACCCACGATGCCGAGCGTGGAGATCGAGCCCGAGCCGAACTGGAGCCCGATGAAGAAGATGATCAGGATCGGGAACCCGAAGACGAACCACAGGTTCGAGCGGTCCCGGATGAAGCGCCGGAGCGACGTCCCGGCGATCGTGAGGATTCGCACCTAGACCACCCCCGTCAGCTTCGAGCGCCTGGCGTAGGCGGCGAGGCCGGTGACCACGCCGAACCCCGCAACGACCAATGCCGGGGCCAGCACGGCCGTGAACGGCGCCGTGCCGGCATTGGCGCCGAAGCCCTCGAGCAGCCAGCGATGCGGACTCAACCGCGTCACGGCGTCGAAGAACCCCGGTCCCGTCGAGATCGGGAAGAACACCCCGCCGAGCAGACCGAGCACGGTGGCGGCGATCCCGGCGAAGTTGCCGGCCTGTTCGGCGGTCCTGGCAATCGTGCCGATGAGCGCCCCGAGCCCCATCGCGGCGATCACGCCGGCGACCGACAGCAGGACCACCCCGTACCACGGCCCCCAATCGGCGCCGAGCGACAGCGTCGTCGCCACCGCGAGCACGACCATCGACAGCAACCCGGCCAGGGCCGACGAGAGCGTCTTGCCGAGGAGGATGGCTCCCCGGCCGACCGGAGCCACGAGCAGTCGCCGCAGGGTCCCGTTGGTGCGCTCCTCGATGATGTTGAGGATGCCGCCCTGCACCGAGAAGAAGAGGAAGAAGAGCGCCATACCGACCGCCAGGTAGGTGATCCCGTCGAGCACACGGTCACCCGTCGTGGCCTGGACCAGCGAGACCGGCGGGGTCGCGCCACCGACGGCGGCCGCAGCGGCGGGGTCGCCGGTGACGTCGAGGACGAGGCGGGCCGTGTCGGTCTGGGCACCCACCGACGCCGCGATCGATTCGGCGACGGTGATCGCCAGGCCGGCGTCGAGGTCGCCGTAGACCACGATGGGCGCGGGCTCCCCGGAGAACGACGGCGGCGGGATCAGCAGGGCGGCGTCGGCCTGGTCGTCGTCGACCGCCGTCCGGGCGGCGTCGGCGGTGTCGACGAGGGCGGCGTCGAAGCCGGCGTCCTCG
>JBFLKR010000223.1:0-25508 GCA_040883295.1 Acidimicrobiia bacterium | reverse complement strand
GTCTCGATGGGTCCGGCGAAGGCGGCGGCGCCGCCGAACGACCCGAGGATCGGAGCGGCCACCTGGACCTGGGGGTGGGCGTCGCAGAGGTCGGCGGTCGCCCAGCCGGCGTCGTCATGGGTGCTCATGTCGGGCACCCTAGGCCCGGTCCGGGGGGTGGGCTTGCGCGGCCGCGGCGAGCTCGACGAGCCACTCGGGCACCGGTGTCGGCCGGAAGGTCTCGGCGTCGACCACCACCTGCACCAGCGTGCCCTCGACGAAGACGGTGCCGTCCTCGGGTCGCCACGAGCGCACCTCGAAGCCGAGCGAGGTGCGGCCGACCCGTCCGAGTCGCAGACCGGTCCGCACCGTGTCGCCGAGCCGGGCCGATCCCCGGTAGTCCACCTCGGATCGGGCGAGCACCATCTCATGGCCGCGGGCGACGAAGTCCTCCCAGGCCAGGCCGATGGCGTCGAACCAGTCGGTCAGGGTGTCGTCCCAGTAGACGAGGTAGTTGGGGTTGAAGACGATGCCCTGGGCGTCGCAGTCGCTGAAGCGTGCCCGGCGGTCGTAGGTGACCGCCCATTCGTCGGTGCCGTCGGCCATGGCGCCAGCCTACGGTGCGGCCGGGTAGCGTTCGGGGCAGCGACCCCGGGAGACGGCGTGGACGTCCTCTTGATCATCGGCATCGGCATCGTCATCGGCGTCGGCGTGGGGTTCGCAGCCCGACTCCTGGTGCCGGGACGCGAGGCGCTCTCCACCCAGGGGACGATCGTGATCGGCATCTTCGCCGCCATCGCCGGCGGTTTCGTGGCCGACGTGATCGGCTGGGGCCACGACGAGGCCTTCGACTGGCGCACCCTCGTGGTGCAGTTGGCGGTGGCGGTCGTCATCGTCGCCGCGTTCCACATCCCGACCTCCCGCCGGTCGGCGTAGGCCGTGCCGACGATCGAGACCCTGCTGCTGGCGAACCACGCCGAGGCGCACCGCGGGACGCTCTACCTGATGGGCGGTGGCTGGACCGTCACCAACCGTCGCATTCGGGAGGGGGCGCCGCCCCCGGTGAACCACTTCGGCATCGCCGCCACGGTGATCGTGCCGTGGACCGAGACCGAGCAGGAGCACACGCTCACGCTCTGGGTCGAGGGCGAGGACGGTGGCCCGCCCCTCATGCGGGTCGAGACGCGGTTCCGGGCCGGTCGACCCGAGGCCTTGCCCCCTGGCGCCGACCAGCGCCACGTGCTGGCGCTCGGCATCGACACGCGGTTCCCGCACGCCGGTGGGTACCGCCTGGTGGCCCAGGTGGGGGAGAGCCGCCGCGACTACGCCTTCCGGGTCGTGGACCGGGTGGTCGGCTCGACGCCGGGTGACGACGACTAGGACCACGGCTGGGCGGTTCCCGAGGGCGCCGTCGGAGAAATCCCCCGGTTCGCCCGACGTCGGGCTCGACGCCGTCGTACGGTGGCCCATCGCCGATCGGCAGAACGCCGTTGGCCCGATGTCCGGGGAGGACCATCCATGCCCGTCTCCTACTCACGCTGGGACCGCCGCGACGCCGCGGACCGCAACGCCATGGGCGCCGCCGCCCTCGACCTGTGTCGGGCGATGCGGGCCATGGATGGGGTGGACGACTCCCGCTTCTACTGGACCGGGACCGACAGCCTCGTGCTGCTGACCCACGCCGACGGCGGGGTCTTGGCCGCGCCGCCGAGCCCCCAGGCCGCCGCCGCCAACTTCGCCCTCGGCGATTTGGCCCGCCAGACGAGCGCCGAGACCTGGCTCGACCCCTCACAGGGCATGGAGATGTACAGCCGCGCCAACGGCTGACGGGAGCCGCTCAGCCGAGGACGGCGAGCCGGGCCACCAGCCCGACCAGCCCGGCGCCCGCCAGGGCGGCACCGACGGAGACGACGGCCCGGCCGGCGAGTCGCTGCACCAGGAGGGCCGCCGGGACGAGGGCCACTGCGGCCCCGGCCGCGGCGAACCAGAAGACGTCGTCGTCGAGCAGCGGCGGCGCCTCGGCCGGGCACCGGCCGCCGAACGCGCTGCAGTGGCCGACCATGATGGTGACCACGACCATGCCGAGGCCGACGACGGCGAAGACGACGACCATCGTGTAGCGGATCCACGTGACCGTGCGATCGGACATGCCGGGGCAGGGTACGGCCCCGGTGGGCCGGTACGCTGCCCGTCATGCGAGTGGGTAGCGTCATCGACCGGGCCTTCGACACGCTGCGGCGGGAGTGGCGGATCGCCGTCCTCATCGGCGCAGCCACCGTGGGCGGGATCGTCTTCTTCTTCATCGCCGCCTTCGGCTTCTTCGGCCTCTCGATCGGCTTCGACGCCACGGTGCCCGAGGACGTCGACGTGGCCCGGCTGGCGATCGGTGGGATCGTCTTCTTCCTGCTCGCCGTCGCCTACTCGCTGGTCCTCTACGTGCTCAACGGCATCTCGGTGCGGGCGGCCTACCACGGCCCGCCGGAGGGCACGCCGTGGGACGGGCTCGGGTCGCATGCCGGACCCGCCCTCTGGGGGTCGCTGCGCATCCTCGGTTGGAGTCTCATCCTCGGCGTGGTGGTCGCCGTCGTCTTCGGTGGCCTCGCCGTCGTCGGCGGCGTGCTCGCCGACGACGGAGGCGGTCTGTTCGCGTTCCTCTTCGTCGTGCTGATGATCGGCTTCGTGCTGGCCTCGTTGTTCGTCCTGCCGGTGGTGCTGGTGGCCGTGGCGCTCGTCTACGCGCAGGAGCGTCCCGTGCTGGCCGCGCTCGGCGATGGCTTCCGACTGGTCGGTCGGGCCTACTGGCCGTCGCTCGGCGCCGCCCTGCTCCTGTTCGTGTTCTCGCTCGTGCCGATCGTCGGGGGCCTGCTCGTGACCGTGCTCGCGCCGCCCTACCAGGCGTCGCTGCTCATCGAGCTCGAATCGGCCTAGTCGTCGGCCTCGGGACAGGCGCCGGGCGGACAGCCCGTCGGCTGCGACCACGGACTGGGACCATGTCCTCCCGACAGGACGTCGGCGAGCGCGGGCCCCAGTGAGGCGAGCCAGGTGAGGGCACCGACCGGGGCGAGGGCCAGCACGCCGTAACCCAGCACGACCCCACACCACCACCGGCGGAGTACGAACCCGACTCGGTCCTCGTGCTCGGGCAGTCGGCCCCAGGGCACCCACAGCACGAGCGCCGCCGGGACCGGGGCGAGGGCGGCGACGACCACCAGCCACGCCGGCACGGTCGTCGGCGGCCACTCGGCACCGGCCAGCGCGGCCAGCGGCCGCACGGCCACCAGCCACGTGCCGGCGATCGAGAGGAGCGTCCAGACCACCATGGCGATCCCGGCCCACCGCCCGTGGCGGCGCAGCCGGGTCAGGAAGTGCACCGCGGACCACATGAGCGTCCGTCGGAGCCACGGGACCCCGAGGACGCCCATCGCCTCCGCGAAACGGTCGTCGGCCAAGGTGCGTCGTCGCCAGTACGTCGGGTCGCCCGGGTCGTCGGGACCCGGCGCCACCTGGTGATCGTGGAGCAGGGCGGCGAACGTGTGGCGACCGTGACGGCCCTCGAACCAGCGGAACGGCCGGGGGACCGAGGTCAGGTCGGTGCAGGGCAGGTGCCAGGAGAAGACGTGGTGGGGCGCACCGTCGCGGTCCACGTAGGTGAAGCCGGCGAGCAGCGAGAAGCGATCGTCGCAGACCTGCTCGAGCACCAACCGTGCCCGTCGGTGGGGCACCGCGATGTCCCAGAATCCCGGTTCCGGCATCCATCCCTCCCATCCGGCAGGCTACGGCGTCGACCGGTGTGGCGACCGCTCAAGCTCGGGCCGTCGCGTGCCGATCCGCATGCCGGATGTTCGACATCAAGACCTGCCCCACGTGCGAGGAGATCCTGCCTCCGTCCGCCGCCGCCTGTCCGGCCTGCAGCCAGCCCGGACCTGAGGAGGCCGATCCCTGGTCGTTGGGCACACCCGAGTCCGTGGCGGCCGCGACGGGGGCCCCCCCGCCGCCGGCTCCGGGCTCCCAACTGGCTGGCCCGAAGGCCAAGGCCCCCTCTGGTGGCCTGTCGACCGGTGCGAAGGTGGCCATCGGCGTGCTCGCGGCGGTGGTCGTGCTGGGGCTCGGCGCCGTGGCGCTGTTCGTGGTCGGCGCCCGCTGGCTGGCCGACCAGGGTCTCGAGGCGGTCACCGAGGGCCTCGCCGAGGAGTTCGGGGAGGATGCCCTCGGCGAGTTCGGACTCGTCACCTCCTACACGGTCGACGGGCTCGCCGTCGGCGACTGCTTCTCGCTGGACGAGGCAGGGGCCGTCGTGGCGACCGCCTGCTCCCAGCCGCACGAGTTCGAGGTCTACCACCGGTTCCCCTGGACCGGCGGGGAGGCCTACCCGGGCCCCGACGATCTGTTCGCCGCCGACGACACCTGCTTCGACGCCTTCGAGGCGTACGTCGGCGTCGACTACTGGGACTCGGCGTTGTTCTCCGACACCGTCGGGCCATCGGAGTCGGCGTGGGCGGGGGGCGACCGCACCATCTCGTGCGTGCTCCATGAGCCCTTCACGGAGCTCACCGGCTCCGAACGCGGCTCCCGTCGCTGACCCCCCTCCGAAGCCGCGATCCGGAAAACAGCCGGAACCACGGGCTATCCGGCTAAGTTACATGGGTGTGATCAGATGGATCACGGCACATCCCAGTCCGACCACGGAGGGCGGAACCACATGAACAAGAGCGAGTTCGCAGCGAAGTTGGCCGACAAGACCGACCTCACCCAGGCCAAGGC
Organism: Acidimicrobiia bacterium; assembly: GCA_040883295.1. Lineage (GTDB taxonomy): Bacteria > Actinomycetota > Acidimicrobiia > Spongiisociales > JAENVV01 > JAHEFX01. The sequence continues at coordinate 20,768 of JBFLKR010000223.1, read as the reverse complement.
CGCCGAGGTCCTCGACGCCATCTTCTCGACGAAGGACGGCGAGGGCATCATTGCCATCGAGCTCGATGCCGGTCGCAAGGTGTCCATCGCCGGCTTCGGCACCTTCTCCACGCGGCGCTCGGGTGCCCGCAAGGGCCGCAACCCCCAGACCGGCGAGGAGATCGACATCCCCGCCCGCACCGTGGCCAAGTTCACCCCGGCCAAGGGCCTCAAGGACCGCGTCTTCGAATAGCACCGAACCACCAACGACCGACGGAGGGGCCCGAGCGGCCCCTCCGTCGCGTATGTTGCCGCCATGGATTGGTCCCACGCCGGATTGCTCGCGGCCGACGCCTTCGCCACCGGCCTGGGGGCCGAGCTCGTCGCCACCGACCCCGTCACGATCGCCCTCGACGTGGGTGACCAGCACACGAACTTCCTCGGTGGCACCCACGGCGGGGTCGTCTACACGCTGGCCGACATCGCCCTCTCCCTCGTGTCCAACGCGGGTGGGACCCGGTCGCTCATGGTGGACAGCCACCTCGTCGCCACCGCCGGCTCCGGCCCCGGTGACCGGTTGACCGCCGTGGCCGAGCCCATCTCGGAGGGCGCGACGATGGCGAGCTACCTGATCACCATCGCCCGGGACGACGGCCGCACGGTGGGCAGCTTCACGGGGACGGTGCTCAGGCGACCGGTTTGAGCGTCCGTTCAAAATAGAGGGCTAGACTGGCCCCATGTCGGATTACCGAGCGCCCATCAAGGACATCCTGTTCGCGCTGGAACAGGCCGCCGATCTCCCCAGCATCGCCCGGCTCCCCGGGCTCGAGCACGCCTCGCCCGACATGGTCGAGGGCGTCATCACCGAGGCCGCCCGCTTCCTCGAGGACGTGGTCGTCCCGGTCAACCGCTCCGGCGACGAACACGGCAGTCGCGTCGAGGGCGACACCGTCATCACCGCCCCCGGCTTCAAGGAGGCCTACGCCAAGTACGTCGAGGCCGGCTGGGGGGCGCTGCCCTTCCCAGCCGAGCACGGCGGCGGCGACTTCCCAGCGGTCGTCGGACTCGCCGTCCAGGAGATCCTCACCGCCGCCTCCATGGCGTTCTCGCTCGGGCCCCTCCTGACCCAGGGTGCCATCGACGCCATCCTCGAGCATGGCTCCGACGAGCAGCAGGCGACGTTCCTGCCGAAGATGATCTCCGGTGAGTGGTCCGGCACGATGAACCTGACCGAGCCCCACGCCGGCTCGGACCTGGGCCACATCAGCACCAAGGCGGTGCCCCAGGACGATGGCACGTATCGCATCAGTGGCCAGAAGATCTTCATCACCTACGGCGAGCACGACCTCACCGACAACATCATCCACCTCGTGCTGGCCAAGACGCCGGACGCGCCGGCCGGCACGAAGGGCATCTCGATGTTCATCGTGCCGAAGTACCTCGTGAACCCCGACGGCTCGCTCGGCGACCGCAACGACGTCCGGGTCGTCTCGGTCGAGCACAAGGTCGGCATCCACGGGTCGCCGACCTGCGTCATGTCCTTCGGCGAGTCCGACGGCGCCGTCGGCTACCTGGTCGGCGAGGAGTTCCGGGGCATGAAGTACATGTTCACGATGATGAACGCCGCCCGGCTCTCGGTGGGCCTCGAGGGCCTGGCCATCTCCGATCGGGCCTACCAGCAGGCCGTCGCCTACGCCCACGAGCGCAAGCAGGGCGCCGAGATCGGTGGCACCAAGGGTGAGATGGTGCCGATCGTGCGCCATCCCGACGTCCGGCGGATGCTCATCACCCAACGGGCCTTCATCCAGGCCATGCGCTTCCTCATGTACGACAACGCCGCCCAGATGGACATCGCCCGTCGCACCGACGACGAGGCAGCCGCCGAGGCGGCCGGGGCCCGTGCCGAGTTGCTCACCCCGCTGTCGAAGGCGTGGGGCACCGACCTGGGCGTGGAGTTGACCTCGCTGGCGCTGCAGGTGCACGGCGGCATGGGGTACGTGGAGGAGACCGGGATCGCCCAGCACTGGCGCGACAGCCGGATCGCCCCGATCTACGAGGGCACGAACGGCATCCAGGCCATGGACCTCGTCGGTCGGAAACTGCCGATGAATGGCGGCGAGACCGTCCGCGAGCACATTGCGTGGGTGGCCGAGTCCGGGAGCCTGGCGGCCGAGGCCGGCTTCGACACCATGAAGGCCCGCCTCGAGGAGGCCGTGTCCCGGCTCACCGAGGCGACCATGTGGATCGCCGGCTCGGCGGGCGACGTGAAGTCGGTGCTTGCCGGCGCCACGCCCTACCTGCGCCTGTTCGCCCAGATCACCGGCGGCGCCTACATGGCCCGGGCGGCGGTGGCCGCCAAGGCCAAGCTCGAAGCCGGCGAGGGCGACGCCGACCACCTCGCCGAGATGGTGGCCCTGGCCGAGTTCTACGTCGACCAGCTCATGCCCCAGGTCTTCGGCCTCGTCCCGGCCGTGACGGCGGGCATCGAGCCCCTGGAGGCCGTCCGGCTCTGAGCCGCCTTCAGTCGGTGGTGGCGGTCCCCTCGGGGGCCGCCACCGTCGCGTGGGGCACCGGGTCCGTGCCCACCCGGCCGAGGGGGCCGGCCCCGAGGACGAGTGCGACGGCGACGAGCGCCAGCGGGACGACCCGGCTCAACGGGACCTCGCCGACGACGGTGGCCACGGCGGTGAGGCCCACGGCGCCGATCGGGTAGGCCAGGTTCACCGCCACGGTGGTCCCGGCCATCACCCGCCCGAGCATGGGCTCGGGGGTCACCTTCTGTCGGAGCGTGGAGAAGGCGATCTGCACCCACGGGAGCCCGAAGCCGGTGATGGCGAAGAGGACGAGCACCGCCGAGCGGGTGCCGAGCCACGTGGTCGTGGCGAAACCGAGTCCCCAGACCGCCAGGCCGATCGTGAACACGCGACCCAGCCCGATCCGGCCGGCGGCGAGCCCCCCGGTCAGGGCGCCGACCACCCCACCGACGCCGAAGGCGCCATAGATGACGGACATCTCGAACGGCTCGCCCGAGGCGAAGAGGTTGGCGGCCAACAGCGGGAGCACCGCCACCATGAACGCCGAGACCAGGTTCGAGGTGGCGGCCCCGACCGAGGCGAGCCGCAGCCGGACGTCCCGCCAGATGAAGGCGAGGCCCTCGACCGCCTCGGCCACCATGCCCGCCCCGTCCGGGGATCGTCGAGGCCGCACGTCGCGGGGGAGCACGGCGGCGGCGGCACCGGCGACGAGGAAGGTGGCGGCGTTGAAGCCGAAGGCGACGAGGAAGCCGAATCGCTCGACGAGCAACCCCCCGAGCACCGGGCCCACGACGAAGGCGATCTGCCCGGTGACCGACAGGCGGGCATTGGCGGGCGCCAACCGATCGGAGGCGACCACGTGGGGGACGTAGGCGTAGAGCGCCGAGGCCAGGGCGGTCGTGACCGCCCCCACGACGAAGGACGTCGCCACGAGCACCCACAGTCCGTCGGGGAGACGGCCATCGGCGACCAGCGCCAGTGCGACGAACACCACCGCCAGGGTGAGGTTCCCCCAGACCAGCCACCCCCGCCGGCTCCAGCGGTCGAGGAGCACGCCCGAGAAGAGGCCGATGAAGATGAGCGGCAGGTCCTGGCCGCCCTGGACCAGGCCGAAGTCCAGGGGATCGTCGCTGAACGTGAAGACGAAGTAGGGGATCGCGAAGAGGGCGACGTAGTCGCCGAGCTGGCTCACGGCCTGCCCCGCCCACAGCACCCCGAATGCCCAACGCCGCTCGGTCACGGCTTCGTCACGGATGGTGGTCGCATGCCGTCGGCGAGTGTATTGATCGGGTCATGGGCAGGTCGCTCGATCGGTGCGGTACCCTCCCGGCATGGCGAATCCCAACGAGCTGCCCCAGATGGTCACGGAACTCGTCGACCTCAGCAAGGCATACATCAACGAGGAGATCGGCGAGCCGGCCAAGCGGCTCGGACGGGTCGCCGGCATCGGGATCGGCGCCGGACTGCTCATGAGCATCGGCGCGCTCATGCTGTCGGTCGCCGCCTTCCGCTTCGTGGCCGTCACCCTGCTGCCTGACAACCCCTACTGGTCGGCGGCCGGCTACCTCGGTGTCGCCATCCTGCTGGTCGGTATCGCCTTCGGCCTCGTCCGGGCGGTCACCGACGACGGAGGGGTCGAGGTCGTGTCGACCGAAGGCGGATCCACGAGCGGGGAGGGTGCCTGATGGCGACCATCGACGAGATCCGGGCCAAGGCGGCCGAGATCGACGACACGATCGACCAGACGATCGAGAACACCCGCCAGGGCGTGGTGCTACTGGTCGTCGGCGTCGTCGTGCTCGCCCTGCTCGCCTTCGTCCTCGGGCGACGCGGCGGCAAGAAGGTCGTCGTCGAGGTCCGTCGCCGCTAGCAGGCCGAGCTCGGCGAGGGCGGCCGCCTCCACGTCGCCGACCCGCACCCAGCGGTCCTTCGGCAGGGTGAGGCGGAGTTCCTCGCCCTCCTGCAACTCGTAGCTGGCGATGAGCGAGGTCCGCTCGCGATGGCGCCGGTACGCCCAGAGCAGCAACAGGGCTGCCCCGGCGGTCAGACGGGCGGTGTCGCCCTCTCTGAAGCCCCGGAAGACCTGCCGCGAGCCGTGGGAGAACATGGGGGCGATCCTAGACTGCGGCCCATGCGCTCCCAGAACGCCGTCAAGGTCATTGCCATCCTCGTCGTGCTCGGCATGGTGCTGGCCACCATGGTGGCCCTCCTCGCCCTGTTCGGCTGACGTGGCGGTCTTCGCGGCCGGAGACGCCTGCCTCCTCATCGACGACCGGGGTCGCAAGTTCCTCCTCGACCTCGACCCGGCGCGTGAGTTCTCGACCCACCAGGGGTCCATCCCCCACGCCGACATCATCGGCGCCTCCGAGGGCGGCACGTTGTTGACGTCCAAGGGGGCCGCCCACGTCGCCGTCCGTCCCCGCTACGAGGACTACGTGCTGAAGATGAAGCGGGGTGCCCAGGTCGTCTACCCCAAGGACGTCGGCCCGATACTCGTCCACGGCGACATCCGGCCCGGATCGGTGGTGGTGGAGGCCGGCACGGGCTCGGGGGCGTTGACCATCGCCCTCACCGAGGCCGTCGGCCCCGAGGGCCGGGTCGTCAGCGTCGAGCGCCGAGACGACCACCATGCGTTCGCCACCCGGACGATCGAGCGGTGGTTCGGGCACCTGCCGGCGACGCTCGACCTGCGCCTCGGCGAGGTGGAGCCCGTGGTGGAGGAGGTGCAGCCGGATCGACTCGTCCTCGACCTCCCCGAACCGTGGCACGCCATCGCCGTCGGTGCCGAGTGCCTGCCGGGCGGGGCGGTCGTCGTCGCCTACGTCCCCACCATCCCCCAGGTGCAGCAGACCGTGGCGGCGATGGGGGAGCGGTTCGTCGACGTCGTGACCCGGGAGGTGCTGGTGCGCGAGTGGCACGTGTCCGGGCGGTCGGTGCGCCCCGACCACCAGATGGTCGGCCACACGGGCTTCATCGTGAGCGGGAGGAAGACGGCCTGACGGCCGTCTCGTACCTCAGTACCTCAGACAAGACGAGGGGCCCCGGCCGGGGCCCCTCGTCACAGCTTCGCTGCTGCTTCGGACTACGGCTCGATGAAGATGCACTCGCCGGGGCATTCCTCGGCGGACTCGATGACGTCGGCCTCCTGGCCGGCGGGGACGTTGGCCAGACCGGCGGCACCCTCGGGGTTGCCCTTCTCGGCCGCGAAGATCGTGTCGCCCTCGCGGACGTAGGCGAGCCCGTCGTCGAGCAACACGAAGACGTCCGGGGCGATCTCCTCGCAGAGACCGTCACCCGTGCACAGGTCCTGGTCGATCCACACCTTCATCGGTTCGGGCTCCTTCTCGGTTCCCGGGCATCGTAGCGATGCCCCCGGGACATCCGCGCGCGGTCGCCTCGGGCACCCGCCCATATACTCCGCGGCACCGTGCAGGATGACCACATGGGAGCCGAAGACCACGAGGCAGACGCCCTCCGGGTGCGCATCCGCGAGTTGGAGGACCAACTCTTCGAGGCTCGGCGACGCCTCCGCCAGGACCCCGACCTGCACCTCGCCCGTCGCCGACTGGACGAGGCGGAGGAACGGGCCCGGCGCCTGGCAGCACGCAACGAGAAGCTCGGTGAGCTGCTCGGCGAGGCCCGCGAGCAGTTGGCGCTCCTCCGTACCGAGATCGACCGGCTGACCGGCCCACCTGCCTCCTATGCCATCGTCACCGGCACGGCCGACGACGGCTCGGTGGACGTCCACGCCGGTGGGCGCAACCTGCGGGTGGCGGCCCACCCCGCCATCGAGGTGAAGCAGCTCGCCATCGGTCAACAGGTGCTCCTCAACGAGGCCATGAACGTCGTGGAGGCGCTCCCGCCCAACCCCCACGGGGAGGTGGTGACCGTCAAGGAACGGCTCTCCCCGGACCGGCTGTTGGTGCTCGGGCGCGGTGACGACGAGCGGGTGATCGGCCTCGCGGCGGGGTTGGTGGACGAGTCGTTGCGGGCCGGCGACCACGTGCGGGTCGACCAACGAGCGGCGGTCGCCCTCGAGAAGATCCCCCGCCCCGACGTGGAGGAACTGGTCCTCGAGGAGGTGCCCGACGTCTCCTACGAATCGATCGGGGGGCTCACGGGCCAGATCGACGCCATCCGGGATGCGGTCGAGCTGCCGTTCGTCCACAAGGCGCTGTTCGGCGAGTACAAGCTGGAGGCGCCCAAGGGCGTGCTGCTCTACGGGCCGCCGGGGTGCGGCAAGACCCTCATCGCCAAGGCGGTGGCCAACAGCCTCGCCGCGGCGGTCGCCGACTCGAATGGCGACGAGGACGTCCGCAGCTACTTCCTGAACATCAAGGGACCCGAGCTCCTCAACAAGTACGTGGGGGAGACCGAGCGCCAGATCCGCCTCATCTTCCAGCGGGCCAAGGAGAAGAGCGACGAGGGCGTGCCGGTCATCGTGTTCTTCGACGAGATGGACTCGCTCTTCCGCACCCGGGGCACCGGGGTCAGCTCGGACGTGGAGTCCACCATCGTCCCCCAGCTGCTGAGCGAGCTCGACGGCGTGGAGTCGCTCAAGAACGTCATCGTGATCGGCGCCTCCAACCGGGAGGACCTGATCGACCCGGCCATCCTCCGGCCGGGCCGGCTCGACGTGAAGATCAAGATCGGGCGCCCCGACGAGTCGGCGGCGCGCCAGATCTTCGGGGTGTACCTCGACGACGACCTCCCGTTCGACCCGGCGCAGTTCGGCCCCGACGCCGAGCACCTCGCCGAGCGCATCGCCGAGGTGGTGGAGGGGATGTACGCCACGGACGAGTCGAACCGATTCATCGAGGTGACCTACCAGGGCGGCGACAAGGAGACCCTCCACTTCAAGGACTTCGCGTCCGGGGCGATGATCGAGAACATCGTGCGGCGGGCCAAGAAGGAGGCCATCAAGCGCCGCATCGCCGGGGAATCCGGCCTGATCACCGTCGAGGACCTCCACCGGGCGGTCGCCGACGAGTATCGGGAGCACGAGGACCTGCCCAACACGACCAATCCCGACGACTGGGCCCGGATCTCCGGGAAGAAGGGCGAACGCATCGTCTTCGTGCGCACCCTCGTGCACGGCGCCGAGGCCGACGCCCGGTCGATCGAGAACGTGTCGCCCGGCCACTACCTCTAGGCCGTCGGCTCCCGATGGCCCTGCCCAAGGTCCTCGGCACCGAGACCGAGTTCGGCATCCATGTCGCCGGCGACCCCGACTTCAACCCGTCGCTGGCGTCGTCGCTGGTCGTCAACGCCCTCGTCGACCGCCGACACCGAGTGGGCTGGTCGTACGACCACGAGATGCCCCGTCGCGACGCCCGCAGCCCCGTGGGCGAGGGATTCGCCCCCGAGTCGGACGCCGCCGCCGTCAACGTCGTGTTGACCAACGGCGCCCGGTTCTACGTCGACCACGCCCATCCCGAGTACTCGGCGCCCGAGACCATCGACCCCCGCGACGCCGCCCTCTACGACAAGGCGGGCGAGCTGGTGGGCCTCCGGGCGGCCCGAGCGGCATCGTCGGTCCTCGGCGAGGGCCAGCGGGTGGCCCTGTACAAGAACAACACCGACGGCAAGGGCGCCAGCTACGGCGCCCACGAGAACGTGCTGTTGGACCGCCGCCTCGGATTCGGTCGGGTCATCGCCGCACTCCCGACCTTCCTCGTGACCCGCCAGCTCGTCTCGGGCTCGGGCAAGGTGGGCGACGAGCTCGGTAGGGGATCGGCCGACTTCCAGATCACCCAGCGGGCCGACCACTTCGAGGAGGTCGTCGGACTCGAGACCACCCTGCGGAGGCCGTTGGTCAACACCCGGGACGAGCCCCACGCCGACGAGCGCTACCGCCGACTCCACGTGATCGTGGGCGACGCGACGATGAGCGAGGTCCAGACCTGGGTGAAGCTCGGCTCGTTGTCCGCCTTCCTGGCGGCCCTCGAGGACGACGCCATCCCCGACGACCTCACGCTCGCCAACCCCGTCGAGGCGTGCTGGGCGGTGAGCCGCGACCTCGACCTCGATCAGCCCCTCCTGCTGGCATCGGGTCGAACTGCCACCGCGCTGGAGCTGCAGGCCCAGTACCTCGGGTGGGTACGCGAGCACTGGCGACGCACCGAGGACCCGGGCGTGGGAGCGGTCCTCACCGCCTGGGAGAAGCTCCTCGCCGACCTGGAGGCAGACCCGCGGCGCGCCGCCGATCGTCTCGACTGGGCGGCGAAGCTGGTGGTGGCCGAGGGCTACCTGGCCCGTGGCATCGGATGGGACGACCCGAAGCTGGCCGCGGTGAACCTCCAGTACCACGACCTCGATCCCGACCGGGGCCTGTACCACCGGCTCGTGGCCCGAGGTCGCATGTCGCGCCTGTTCACCGACGAGGAGGTGGCCACTGCCGCCGACGAGCCACCCGGCTCGACGCGGGCCTATTTCCGGGGTCGGTGCGTCGACCGCTTCGGCACCCAACTCGTGGCGGCGAACTGGGACTCGCTCATCTTCGACACGGGCGCGGACCTGCTCCGGCGGGTACCGATGCTCGACCCCCTGAAGGGCACCGAGGCGCTGACCGCGGCCCTCATCGACGGGTCCGCCGACGCCGCCGCCCTGCTGGAGGCCCTCCGCACCGAGGCCTGATCGGCCCGACGTAGGGTGCTCGGCCATGTCACTCCTCGAGGCCCTCGGCTATCGGCATCGGCCACCCAACGGCCTCCACCGGGCCGTGCAGGCGGTGGCTGCCACCAGTCCGGGTTCGTGGGCCTTCTCGAAGGCGAGCCCACCGTTGGATCGATGGGCGTTCCGGGTGAGCGAGGGGCGATGGACGCTCGCCTCGGCCCTCGCCGGTCTCCCGGTCGTCATGCTGACGACGACGGGCGCCAGGAGCGGGCTCGAACGTGAGACCCCACTGGTCGGGATCCCGCACGGGGTCGACTTCGCCATCATCGGATCCGGGTACGGCCAGCGGGCGACGCCGGCGTGGGTGCACAACCTCCGGGCCCGACCCATCGCAACGGTGAGCTATCGGTCCGTTGCCGCCGACGTCGTGGCGACGGAGGTGGCGGATCCGGCATCGGTCTGGGAGCAGGCTCGGGCCATCTACCCCGGCTACGCCGCCTATCCCCGGCGGGCAGCCCACCGCGACATCGCCGTCTTCGTGCTCCGGCCCACACCCTGACCGGTCGGTCACGCGGGGCGGTACCCTCTGGCGCACCGCTTCGGAGAGGCAGCCATGACCGATCGAGAGAGAATCCGCCGCCGTCGCGACGAGGACGAGGCCGTCGCCGACGACGACCTCGTGGCCGAGGACGAGCCGGGCGTCGCGGTCGACTCCGACGAGATCGACGACCTCCTCGAGGAGATCGACACGGTCCTCGAGGAGAACGCCGAGGAGTTCGTCCGCAACTACGTCCAGAAGGGCGGCGAGTGATCGACGACCTCCGGGCGCTCGCCGGGTCCGGCCCGGCTGGGTTCTCCGACCTGCTCCGCTCCCTCGGCCAGGCACCTCCGGACCCGGTGGCGGGCGACCTGCCCGAGCTGGGGGAGGCCACCACGATCCTGGCGGTCCGCTGGGCGAGTGGCGTGGTGATGATGGGCGACCGTCAGGCCACCGAGGGGTACAGCGTCGCCCATCGCCGGATCCGCAAGGTCTTCCCCGCCGACGACTTCTCGGCCGTGGCGATCAGCGGCACGGCCGGCCTCGCCATCGAGATGGTCCGTCTCTTCCGCACCGAGCTGGAGCACTACGAGAAGCTGGAGTCGACCCGGCTGAGCCTCGACGGGAAGGCCAACTACCTCGCCCGGATGGTCCGCAACCAGCTGCCGTTGGCCATGCAGGGCCTCGTGGTGGTCCCGCTCTTTGCCGGCTACGACGAGTTCAGCGGCTCGGGTCACCTGTTCTCGTTCGACGTCGTCGGCGGCCGCTACGAGGAGCAGGACTTCGCCGCCAGTGGCTCGGGTGGCCGCGAGGCACGCTCGGCGCTCCGGGCCGGGTGGACCGAGGACCTCGACCGGGACGGCGCCCTCGACCTGGCGATGACGGCTCTCGTCGTGGCCGGGGAACAGGACGTCGCCACGGCCGGGCCCGACCTCCGCCGAGGGATCATGCCGTCGGTGGTCATGGTCGATTCCGAGGGGTACCGGGAGGTCCCCGAGGCCGAGGTGACCGAGTTGGCGGCCCGCATCCTCGAGGTCACCCCATGAGCGTCCCCTTCTACGTCTCGCCCGAGCAGCTCGTCAAGGACCGGGCCGAGTTCGCCCGCAAGGGCATCGCCCGGGGTCGGGCCATCGTGGCCATGCAGTACGCCGACGGGATCCTCCTGCTCGCCGAGAACACGTCCTCGACGCTGCACAAGATCGGCGAGGTGTACGACCGGGTCGCCTTCGCCGGCGTCGGTCGGTACAACGAGTTCGAGTCGCTCCGGGTGGCGGGGATCCGCCACGCCGACCTCAAGGGGTACATGTACGGCCGTCGCGACGTCACGGCCAAGGGCCTCGCCAACGCCTTCGCCCAGACCCTCGGCAACATCTTCACCCACGAGGTCAAGCCGTACGAGGTGGAGCTGCTCGTGGCCGAGCTCGGCGACGAGCCCACCGGCGATCGGCTCTTTCGGGTGCTCTACGACGGCACGCTCGGCGACGAGCAGGGGGTTGCGGCGATCGGCGGGCCGGCCGACGAGCTCCTGGAGGCGCTGCGCAGTGACTTCGACCCGACACGGGATCTCGCGACCGCCCGGCGCGTGGCCGAGGCGGCCTTCGTGCAGGTGATCGAACGCTCGGTCGACGGCTGGGAGCCGGCGGTGCTCGAGCGCAGCGACCGCCGGCGGGCCTTCCGGCGCCTCGACTGAGCAGCACGCGGTCCCGACCTGGTCCGCGTGCCCCCGGGGTCGGTCACGTCCCACATCGGCCCGGGCACGGACGGTTGGCGTCGGCGGACCGGCTGTTCGTGGAGGGGTGGGCGGTGACCCGACGCCATGAAGACGGACCGTGGGTGTCCGTGGGGGCCGACTCGATGGTGCTCGTCGGGGACGACTGAGCCGCGGTGGGGCGGTACCGTCGCGTCATGGCCTGGATCCTCCTCACCAACGACGACGGCGTCGACAGCCCTGCCCTCGTGCCCTTCGCCCGGGCGCTCGCACGACTCGGTGACGTCCGGGTGGTGGTCCCCGACGGCGAGCGCAGTTGGTCGGGGAAGGCGATCACCCGATTCGATCCCATCCGGGTGTCCACCGTCGAACGCCACGGCATCCCGATGACGATCCACACCGGGACGCCGGCCGATGGGGTGCAGTTGGGTGCACACGCCCTCTTCGACGACGGGCCGCCGTCGCTGGTGGTCAGCGGCATCAACCTCGGGTTCAACCACGGGGCCGGCTACCTCTGGTCGTCGGGCACCGTGGGGGCCGCGGTCGAGGGCTGGGTGTCCGGGCTCCCGTCGATCGCCCTCTCGACCGGCGCGGTGGTCGACTGGGAGGCCTGGCGCGCCGAGGCCCATTCGGACCAGTCCGCGCCGACCTGGTCGCGGCTGGCCATCGTCTCGGCCGAGCTCGTCGAGGACCTCGTCGACTCCGAGCTGGCCCGCCTCGCCGACGTGGTCTCGGTGAACCTGCCGTGGGACAGCGAGACGGGCACGCCACGCCGGGTCACCCGCATCGCCCGGACCGGGTACGACCAGTTGTTCAAGCACGAGGGCAACGGCGTCTACGTGCACGACTTCGGGGGCGGGGTGCTCGACCACGGGGCGGTGCCGGGCAACGACGTCAAGGCCGCCCACGATGGCGTCATCTCGATCACCCCGCTGCGGATGCCCGCCGCCGCCGAACTGCCCGCCGAGGTGGTCGCCGGGGTGGAGGGCGCCTAGGCGACCGACCCGCCGGCCGTCTGCGACGGAGCCCTCCCGCCCGAAAGGTCGCCGGACAAACCCCCGGACGCCGGTAGCGTCCGATGCATGGAGCGACGCGTGTTCGGCCTCGAATCGGAGTTCGGGGTCACGTGCACGCTCCACGGCCAGCGCCGCCTGAGCCCCGACGAGGTGGCTCGTTACCTCTTCCGGCGGGTCGTCTCCTGGGGACGGTCCTCCAACGTGTTCCTGGAGAACGGCGCCCGGCTGTACCTCGACGTCGGGTCGCACCCCGAGTACGCCACCGCCGAGTGCGACTCGCTCGTCGACCTCATCGCCCACGACAAGGCGGGCGAGTGGATCCTCGCCGACCTCGTCGCGTCGGCCGAGCGACGCCTCGCCGAGGAGGGGGTGCGCGGCGACGTCTACCTCTTCAAGAACAACACCGACTCGGCCGGCAACTCCTACGGCTGCCACGAGAACTACCTCGTCGACCGCGCCACCGACTTCGGGACGATCCTCGACACGCTCATCCCGTTCCTGACCAGCCGGTCGATCTTCGCCGGGGCCGGGAAGGTGCTCGTCGGCCCCCGGGGCCCGGTCTTCTCGATGACCCAGCGAGCCGACCACATCTGGGAGGGTGTCTCGTCGGCCACCACGCGGAGCCGGCCGATCATCAACACCCGGGACGAGCCCCACGCCGACGCCGAGCGCTTCCGACGCCTCCACGTCATCGCCGGGGACTCGAACATGAGCGAATACGCCACCTACGTCAAGGTGGGCACCACGCTGGCGATCCTGCAGATGCTCGAGGACGGCGCCGTCTTCCGGGACCTGACCCTCGAGAACCCGATCAAGGCGATCCGGGAGATCTCCCACGACCCGACCTGTCGTCGGCCCGTCCGCCTCGCCAACGGGCGGGAGCTGTCGGCGTTGGACATGCAGTGGGAGTACCTCGACCGGGTACTGCGGTACGAGCGGACGACCGGGTTCCCCGCCGAGGTGGCCCGGGCGGTGCGGATGTGGGAGGAGTTGCTCACGGGCCTCGAGAAGGATCCCCTCTCCCTCGACCGGACCGTCGACTGGGTCATCAAGTACCACCTCGTCGAGCGGTACCGGAAGCGGTGGGACCTGCCCCTCGGACACCCCCGGATCGCCATGGTCGACCTGAGCTACCACCACATCCACCCCGAGCGGGGGCTCTACCACCTCCTCGAACGCCGGGGCCTCGTGGAGCGGATCGTCGACGACGACGCGGTTCGGGAGGCGACCAGCCGACCTCCGCAGACCACGCGGGCCCGCCTGCGGGGCGAGTTCATCGCCGCCGCCAAACGCAAGCGCCGCGACTACACGGTGGACTGGGTCCACCTCAAGCTGAACGACCAGGCCCAGCGCACCGTCCTGTGCAAGGACCCGTTCGTGAGCGAGGATCCCCGCGTCCGCCAGCTCATCGACGAGCTCTGAGGGGGTCGTCGGGGCGGGGCCGGCGCGGTACGCTCGCCCCGATGGGCCGAGTGCTCGAGCGACTCCTCAACCTTCTCGCCTTCCTGCGCACCGTCGACCGCCCGGTGACGATCGACGAGATCCGCTACACGGTGGCCGGGTACGACCGCGACAACGACCAGGCCTTCCGTCGGATGTTCGAACGGGACAAGGGCCTGCTCCGAGGCGCTGGCATCCCCCTCGAGACGGTCGTGATCGACGAGATCACCCAGCGGCTCGGCTACGTGCTGCCGAGCGAGCGGTTCGAGATGGCCGATCCCGGCCTCACCGACGAGGAACGGGCGGCGCTGGCGGTCGCCGCCCGCATGGTGCGGATGGGTGGCGATGACATCCGGCCGGCGATCCAGAAGCTCGGCGGCACCGACGACGCCGGTGACGGCGACCCCCGCTGGTCGGCGAACCTCCCCGGCGACCACGACGACGTCGCCGAGCTCTTCGACGCCGTCGCCGGCCGGCGGGAGGTGACCGTCACCTACCGGGACCGGCCTCGTCGGCTCCAGCCGCTCGGCCTCCTGCATCGTCGGGGCCACTGGTACCTGGTGGCGCTCGAGTCGGGCGACCAGCGCATCTATCGGGTCGACCGCGGCGAGGGCTGGACCGCCGTCGGCGACGCCGAGGTCTTCGAGCGCCCGGCCGGCCTCGACATCGGGAGCGCGCTGCCAGCCCACCCGTGGGAGGCGGGGGAGGAGCCGGTGACGGCCACCGTCCACTTCGACGACGACATCGCCTGGTGGGTCCGACGCCGACTCCCCGACGACGCGCTCTCGATCGTGGACGGTCGCCTCGTCGCCGAGTTGGAGGTCGCCCACCGGGAGGCGTTCCTCGGCTGGTTGCTCGACCTCGGGCCCTCGGCCGAGGTGCTCGGGCCTCCCGAGTTGCGGGCGGCGGTCATCGACCGGATCCGGGGCGTGGCGTGAGCGACCGCACCGCCGCCCGACTCAACCGGATCCTCGCCATGCTCCCGTGGGTCATGGCCCACCCCGACGAGGCCACGGTCGAGGAGGTGTGCCGGCGGTTCGACTACACCCCCCGGGAGCTCGCCCGTGACCTCGACCTCGTGATGTTGTGCGGGCTGCCCGGGTACTACCCCGACGACCTCATGTACGCGTCGATCGTCGGCGACGAGGTGGTGGTCGAGGCGGCGGACTACTTCGCGGGGGCTCGGCGACTGACCGCCGGCGAAGGACTCCGACTGCTCTCGGCGGCCCGCGCCACGGACGCCGCCGGTGCCGGCAGCGAGGCGCTCCGGTCGGCGGCCGCCAAGCTGGCGGCCGTGCTGCTCCCCGACGGGGAGGGGGTGGCAGTGGATGTCCCCGACGAACCGGAGGCACTCGCCGCGGTCCGGGATGCGGTGGAACGCCACGAGCGACTCCGCATCACCTACCGGGGTCTCAACCGGGAGACGGACACGGAGCGCACCATCGATCCCTGGCAGGTGTTCACCGACCTCGGCCTCTGGTACGTCGACGCCCACGACCACCTGGCCGACGACCACCGACGCTTCCGCCTCGACCGGATCCGAGGGGTCGCCCCCACCGGGGAGACGTTCGAGTCCCCGCACGAGCTCCCCGAACCGGTCGCCGCGTACCAGCCCGGACCCGACGACATCCGAGTGGTCTTGCGACTGCGGCCGGCGGCCCGGTGGGTGGCCGAGTACTACCCGGTCACCGTGCTGGGCACCGACGGCGACGACCTGCGCGTCGAGTTCTCCTCCTCGGGGCCGGCGGTGCCGGTGCGGCTGCTCCTCCGGCTCGGTCCCCACGCCGAGCTCGAGTCCGGCGACGAGGTGGCCGAGGCCCTCGCCGAGGCGAGGGCGGCGCTGCTGGCGCGCTACGACGCCGACTGATTCCTCGCGCAATCGTCAAGTCGTCCCATCGCCGTGCCGATGCATCCGGTGCATCCCCCGGAGAGACACCCGACGATGACGACGATCAAGACGACCTGCCCCACCTGCGGCGACGTGATGCTCGGGATCGAGGCCCTGCGACTCCTGCTCACACCCAACGAGCACGAGGCGGAATACTCGTTCGAGTGCCCGCTGTGTGCGGTCCACCGGACTCGCATCGCGGGACCGCGGGTGATCATGGTGCTGCTGGCCGCCGGCGTCAGCTATGACATCGTCGGCCACGAGCGGATCACCGAGGAGGACGTGGCGGCCTTCGTCGCCGCCCTGGAGGAGGAGCCGGACCCGGTCCGACTGCTGGGCCGCTGAGCCCAAGGGGTCACCCGGCAGTACGCTGCGCGAGTGATCTCGGGTACCGAGTACCTCGTCATCGCCGTGGCGATCTTCCTCGTCTTCGGCCCCCGGCGACTGCCGGAGCTCTCCCGCAAGGCCGGGGCGCTCATCCGCGAACTGCGCACCTACACCGCCGGCCTGCGCGAAGCGATCGAGTCGGAGGCGGCGGAGGTCACCGAGCCACTGCGAGAGGTCTCCGACGAGGCCCGTCGTCTCGCCGACGAAGGCCGCCGGGCCTTCGAGTGGCGGGGCCCGGTGCACGGCGCCGGGCCGACCCCCGACGAGGCCCTGGGCGACCTCGAGCGGATCGAGCGTGGCGAGGACCTGCGCCACCACCCCGAGGCCGCCGACGCGGCCCCCGAGGAGGATGATGGCACGGCGTGAGAACCCCGAGCGGGTGGGGTCGATGCTCGACCACCTCGACGAGCTGCGGTCCCGGCTGCTGCGCTCGGTCATCGCCATCGGCATCGGTTTCGCGATCTCGCTCCTCTTCTACGAGGAGTTGTGGGAGGTGCTCCGGGCACCGTTCGATGCCTCGTTCGACGGCGATCTCCAGTCGACCCTCCCCGCCGAGCCGTTCTCGGTGGCGATGCGGGTGGCGGGCTTCGGCGGGGTGATCCTCGCCAGCCCCTACCTGGTCTGGCAGGCGTGGGCCTTCATCTCGCCCGGCCTGACGGCTCGCGAGCGCCGGTGGGCGGTGCCGATCGTGACCGCCCTGGCCGTGCTCTTCGTGGGTGGCGTGGCGTTCGCCTACACGATCCTGCCGCGGGCGCTCGAGGTGCTCGGCGGCTTCCTCGACGTCGACTACAGCCCGACGATCGGGCAGTACACGACCTTCGCGCTCCGGTTCCTGCTCGTCTTCGGGCTCACGTTCGAGTTCCCGGTCTTCCTGTTCGGGGCCGCCGCGATCGGTGCCATCAGCTCGGAGCAACTCAGGAAGGGTCGGCGGTGGGCGGTGCTCGTCATCGTCGTGGTGGCGGCGGCCGCCACGCCCACCGGCGACGCCTTCACGCTCGCCCTGCTGGCGGTGCCGCTCTACCTCCTGTACGAGGTGACTCTCCTGCTCGTGCGCCTGGTGCTGCGGAAGTGACCGCCGACGCCTTCTTCGACGCGCTCCCGTTCGAGCCCGACGACTTCCAGCGGGACGCGGCAGCGGCGATCGAGTCGGGGGCCGGGGTCGTCGTCACCGCCCCGACCGGTGCGGGCAAGACCCTGGTCGCCGAGGTCGCCGTCCACCTCGCCCTCGAGCAGGGCCGCCGGGCGTTCTACACGACGCCGATCAAGGCACTCTCGAACCAGAAGTTCCACGACTTCGTCGCCGCCTACGGCCCCGAACGGGTCGGGCTGCTGACCGGCGACACCTCCATCAACGCCGACGGTGACGTCGTCGTCATGACGACCGAGGTGCTGCGGAACATGATCTACGCCGAGAGCGACGCCCTCGACGACGTGCGCATCGTCGTGCTCGACGAGGTGCACTACCTCGCCGACCGGGCGCGTGGGCCGGTCTGGGAGGAGGTCATCATCCACGCGCCCCAGTCGATGCAGCTCGTGGCCCTCTCGGCGACGATCTCCAACCCCCGGGAGTTCGTCGGCTGGGTGCGGGAGCGCCGGGGCGAGACCGCCCTCGTCGAGACCTGGCACCGGCCGGTGCCCCTCGAGCCGATGTACGCGATGAAGGACCGCTGGGGTGATGACCAGATCAGCCTCCGGCCCGTGTTCGTCGACGGTCGGGCCAACCGATCCATCCTCCACCAACTCGCCGAGCGCACCGGGGGACGGGGCGGCACGGGCGGGCGGCGGCGCGCGCCCCGCCGATTCGTCACCCCCCGGCGGCTCGAGACGATCGAGGTCCTCGAGGATGCCGACATGCTGCCGGGCATCTACTTCATCTTCTCCCGGCGCGGGTGCGAGGACGCCGCCCGCACGGTGGCCACCGTCCGCCGCCCGAAGCCCGACCCGGTGCGCGACCGCATCATCGACCTGGCCGAGGCCCACACCCGTCACCTCTCGGCCGACGACCTCGACGCGCTGGCCCACGACGAGTGGCTCGACCGACTCGAGCGAGGCGTGGCAGCCCACCACGCCGGGATGGTCCCCGCCTTCAAGGAGGCGGTCGAGGCCTGCTTCGTCGAGGGGCTGCTCGACGTCGTGTTCGCCACCGAGACCCTCGCCCTCGGCATCAACATGCCG
This sequence comes from Acidimicrobiia bacterium, assembly GCA_040883295.1. Taxonomy (GTDB): domain Bacteria; phylum Actinomycetota; class Acidimicrobiia; order Spongiisociales; family JAENVV01; genus JAHEFX01. Next base: position 2,488 of record JBFLKR010000223.1, on the reverse strand, counting down.
GCCCGCTCGGTCGTCCTCGAGAGCCTGACGAAGTGGGACGGGGAGGCCCACGAATCGATCACCGCCAGCCAGTACACCCAACTGACCGGCCGGGCCGGCCGCCGAGGCATCGACGAGGTCGGCTATGGCATCGTCCTGCACTCGCCGTGGATGCGGTTCGAGCGGGTCGTCGACCTCGTCGGCACCGGCGCCAGTCCGTTGGCGTCGTCGTTCCGGCCGACGTACAACATGGCGGTCAACCTCATCGCCAACTACGAGCGCCACCGGGCCGAGGAGCTGTTGGCCGCCTCCTTCGCCCAGTACCAGCGATCGGCGGCCGATGCCCGGGCCACCGAGGGCATCGAGCTGCTGCGCACCGAGCTCGACGAGGCGCGCCGGGAGGCGGCCTGCGAGCTGGGCGACGTCTGGGACTACCTCGACGCCCGTGGGGGCGGGGCCGCCGGGGAGGCCCTGTTGGAGCAGCTGCGCCCGGGGGACGTGATCGACGTGCCGCGTGGTGCCCGGCCGGGTCGGTACATGGTGTTGCGCCGGGAGACCGAGGCGCCGATCCGCATCGTCGTCCTCTCGACCAGCGGCAAGGTGGCCAAGCTCCCGCCCGAACACGTCGTGGAGGGCTCCGAGAAGCTCGGCTGGCTCTCCTGGAAGGGACCGTTCCGACCCCGCGACAAGCAGTTCCTTCGTCGGCGCACCCAGGACCTGCGGGCCTTCACACCGCGCATGCACGAGCCGATCGGCGTCGACCACGCCCCCGAGCCCCACCCCGTCGCGGCCTGCCCGGACCGGGAGCGACACGTCCGGGCCGCCGCCCGGGTCCAGAAGCTCGAGGGGCGACTGGAGCGGGAAGGGCTCCCGGCCGCCGGGTCCCTGATGGCCGAGTTCGACGCGGTGCTCGGGGTCCTCGGCGACCGGGGCTACGTCGACGGCTGGGGGCTCGGGCCCAAGGGCGACCGACTCCGGCGCATCTACTCCGAGCGGGACCTCCTCGTGGCCGAGGTGCTCGTCGACGGGACCCTCGCCGAACTGGCGCCGGGCGAGGTGGCCGCCGTGCTGTCGGGGTTCGTCTTCGATCCCAGGGGTGAGCTCCTCCCGCCGACGCTGCCGACCCCCGGCTCGGCACTCGCCGGCGACCGGGTGATCGAGCTCTGGTCCGGCCTCCAGGGCGAGGAACGTCGGCGGCGACTCACCGAGACGCCGCCCCCCGAGTTCGGCTTCGCGGCGGCCGCCTATGCCTGGACGAACGGGGCCGACCTCGACGACATCCTCGACACCTCCCCGATCCCGGTCGGCGACTTCGTGCGGGTGTCCCGCCAACTGCTCGACCTCCTCCGCCAGGTCCGGGAGGCGGATCCCGACCTCGCCCCTGTCGTGGGCGCTGCCATCGCGGGCATCGACCGTGGCATCGTGGCCTCGGGGGTGGGTGCGTGAGCTGGGCCCTGGTCGTCGGCCGGTACGCCGAGGACGCCGCCCGGGGTGCGATCGAGGTGCTCACCGCCGCCGATGGGGCCCCGCGGGTCATCACCGCCGCCGACCGGGGCGAGCTCGTCACCCGGGCCCGTGATGCCGTCGCGGACGGTCATCCCCTGATGGTCGTCGGCGGCGACGGCACCATCAACGCCGTCGTCGAAGGGGCCCTCGGCGCGGGTGTCCCCACCCCGACGCTGGCCGTGCTCCCGGCCGGCACCGGGTCGGACTTCGCACGGATGTTCGCCCTGCCGGTGGACCCGGCGACGGCCGTCACCCGCGCCCTCCACGGCCAGGACTACGCCGTGGACGTCGGCGTGGTCGAGGGGCCGTGGGGGAGGCGGGTCGTCGTCAACGAGGCCGAGGCGGGCATCGGCGGTGCGACGACTCGGCTCGCCGAACGCCTCCCACGGTCGTGGGGTCCCCGGAAGTACGAGTTGGCGTTCTGGGGGGCAGTCGGTGGGTTCACGCCCGGCCCCGCCCGGCTGGTCACGGATCGTCGGGAGTTCGAGCTCGAACGAGGCGCGGTGGTGGTGGCGGCGAACGGCGAGTACTTCGGCGGCGGGATGCGGATCGCCCCCAAGGCGAGCGTCGTCGACGGGAAGTGGGACCTCATCGTGATGGAGGGCCGCCGGGCGAAGGCCGTGTCGCTCTTCCCGAAGATGAAACACGGACTCCACCTCTCCGACCGGGCCGTCCGGCGGATCGTGACGGCGTCGTTCCGGCTCGAGACGGAGCGCCCCTGGCCGGTCGAGATCGACGGTGACCACGTGGGTGACACCCCGCTCGAGGGGTGGATCGAACCGGGTGCGTTCCTGCTGCGTGTGTGATCGACGGCATGCCATATACTCCCGGCCCCGCGACCACCCCCAGGAGACACCGTGGCCGACGACGACGAGGCCCCCGAGGATTTCGACGACGACCTCGACGAGGATCTCGACGAGGATCTCGACGAGGATCTCGACGAGGACCTGGATGAGGATCTCGACGAGGACGAGGAACACGACGACGACGTCGACGAGGCTCT
>JBFLKR010000222.1:0-4215 GCA_040883295.1 Acidimicrobiia bacterium | reverse complement strand
CCCGGCCCGTGTCGCCCTCGGCGCACGAGACGGTCACCTCGTCGCCGTCGCCCAGTCGGTCGCTGGCGTCCCCGCAGCCGACGATGGCCGGGATGCCGAGCTCCCGGCTCACGATGGCGGCGTGGCTCGTGCGGCCGCCGTGGTCGGTGACGATGGCGGCGGCACGCTCCATGATGGGGCCCCAGTCGGGGTCGGTCATCTCGGTGACGAGCACGTCGCCGTCGTTGAACGCCCCGGCGTCGTCGGGTGAGGCGAGGCGCCGAGCGGGACCGACGGCGATCGAGGATCCGATCGCCAGTCCCTCGACGAGCGGCTCGGGCGGGGTCTCGGTGAGGGACTGGGTCGTCAGGACGTCGCCGGTCCGGCGCGCCTGGACGGTCTCGGGTCGCGCCTGGACGACGTACAGGTCATCGGAGGGCCCATCCTTGGCCCACTCGATGTCCATGGGGCGCTCGTAGTGGCGCTCGATGGCCACGCACCAGCGGGCCAGCGTCAGGATTTCGTCGTCGTCGAGGACCCACCGGAGGCGCTCGTCGGGGTCGGTCTCGACGGTCTCGGTGGGGTCGTCGCCGTTCGTCGAGTAGACGACCTTGGTCGCCTTCGTGCCGAGCTCCTTGCCGATGATCGGGACGAGGTGCTCGTCGTCGAGGAGCCGCTTGAACACGAGGTACGAGTCCGGATTGACGGTGCCGCCGACGACGCTCTCGCCGAGCCCCCAGGCCGCGTCGATGACGACCACGTCGGGGAAGCCCGTCTCGGTGTCGATGGTGAACGCCACCCCGGCGCCTGCCTCGTCGGAACGGACCATCGGTTGCACCCCGACCGACAGGGCCACGTCGAGGTGGTCGAATCCCTGTGCCTCCCGGTAGGTGATGGCTCGATCGGTGAACAGGGAGGCCATGCAGCGTCGGGTGGCCGCCACGAGGTCGTCGGCGCCGACCACGTTGAGCTCCGTCTCCTGCTGGCCGGCGAAGGAGGCCTCCGGGAGGTCCTCGGCGGTGGCGCTGCTGCGGACGGCCACGTCGAGGGGATCCCGGCCGGTCCGATCCGCCAGCTCCCGGTAGGCGTCCCGGATCGCCGTCTCGACGTCCTCGGGCAGCGGGGCCTCGGCGATGGCCGTCCGGATGGTCCGGCCGACGTCGGCGAGGGTCTCGTCGTCGCCGTCGAGCCGGTCCGTCTGCTCGGCGACGAGGTCCGTCAGGTCGTTGGCGTCGAGGTGGGCCCGATAGGCGGTGGCGGTGGTGGCGAACCCGGTCGGGACCCGGATCCCCTCGTCGGCGAGGGCGCCGATCATCTCGCCCAGTGAGGCGTTCTTGCCCCCCACCTCGTCGGTGTCGTCCGAATCGAGGTCGGTCAGCCACCGGATGTGGTCGGTCGTGGTGGTGGTCGTCATGGGCTCCCCGGGTCGACGTCCTCCACTACCCGCGGGGGGTCGGGCGAAACCGACGGTCGGGTGGGGGTCGGCGGTGCCGGCTGCCGGCCGGGCTGCCCGAGCGGGGCTCGCCGGAGTCCGACCGGGGGGCCGTCGAGGGAACACGAGCGGGGACTGGTGATGGCGGGCTCGGCCGTGTCCTCGTTGCGCAACAGAGTGACGGCCACCAGCGCCCCGATCGTCACCAGGCCCGCCCCCACTCCCATGGCGCTCGGGAATCGCGGCGCCAGTTCCTCGGCCCGGTTGAGGGCGTCGCCTCCCAGGCCGACGAGTGGCGGAATGGCCGCCACCGTCAGGAGTTGGCCGGCTCGGGCGATGGCGTTGTTGGCCCCCGAGGCGGCGCCCGAGCGCTCCTCGGGCACGCTGCCGAGGGCGGTCGACGTGACCGGGGCGACCGAGACGGCCAGCCCGAGCCCGAAGACCGCCACCCCGGGCAGGACGTCGCTGACGTACTCGGCGTCTGCACCGACGCCGCCGATCAGGACCATGCCGACCGCGATGAGGAGTGGGCCCCCGGTCAGGAACCAGCGCGGGCCGAAACGCTGGGCCAGGTCCCCGAAGGTCGAGGAGAGGGCGAGCATGAGGGCGGTCACCGGGAGCAGGGCGGCACCGGCTGCCAGCGCCGACCACCCGACGACGACTTGCAGGTGGATCGACACGAGGAAGAAGACGATCCCGAGCCCGCCATAGACCAGCAGGGTGATCGCGTTGGCCGCGGCGAACCGCCGGTTGGCGAAGAGCCCCAGCGGGACCATCGGGTGCTCGGCGTGCCGTTCGTGGCGGCCGAGCCAGACGGCGGTGACGACCGCCAGGCCGATGGCCGTCCACCCGGTCCACCCGAAGCGGTCGGCCGAGCTCCGGATGATGGCGTAGATGGCGCCGCCGAGCGCCAGCAGTGCGAGCACCCCGCCCCCGATGTCGAGGCTCGTGCCTTCCGCCGCAGGATCGGACGTCTCGGGCACCCTGGGTGCGAGGACGAACACGACCACGGCGACCGGGACGTTGATCAGGAACGCCCATCGCCACGAGGCCGTGATCAGCAGGCCACCGATCAGGGGACCGGTGGCGGCCGCGATCCCGGTGAGGCCCGCCCACCAGCCGATGGCGCGGCCCCGGTCGGACTCGGCGATCGTCGCCTCCAGGATGGAGAGGCTGCCGGGGGTGAGGAGCGCCCCCCCGACCCCCTGCAGCAGTCGGGCGCCGATCAGCCACCCCGTGCTCGGGGCGAGTGCGCAGGCGAGGGAGGTGAGGGCGAACCAGGCCACCCCGATGCGGTACACCCGGACCCGGCCGAACCGGTCGCCCAGCGATCCCCCCACGAGGATGAGGCCGGCGAGGGTCAGCAGGTAGCCGTTGACCACCCACTGCTGGCCGGCGGTGTCGGCGCCCAGGTCGTCGCCGATCGACGGGAGCGCCACGTTGACGACGGTTCCCATGAGCATCGCCACCGACGTGCCGAGGATGGTGACCGCCAGGACGATCCGACCGAGCCGGGACCCGAGGGGGATCTGCCCGGCCTCGGTCGAGCTCACGTCTCAGCCTCCCGGAGCCCGATCTGGCTGGTTCATGCCGGGGTCAGCTCGTTGCGGATGCCCTTGACCCCGACGACGTCGCCGATCCGGCGCATCAGCTCTCGCTCTGCCGTGGGGTTCTCACTGCGACCGGTGAGCGTGACGACCCCGTGGTCGACGCGCACGTGCACGTGGTCGGGGAGGTCGGGCGTGGGGCCGACCGCTTCGCTGCGAACCTTCTGCAGCAGGGCGCGGTCGTCGTGGGGCGGGTCCTCGGTGTGCACCGTCTCGATGATGGCGCCCTTGGCCCGTCCGAGCTCGTACTTGGTACGGCGCTCGGCGAGGTCGAGCAGGTCGTTCCAGCGGGCGACGAGTTGGTTGCGGAGTCGGGCGCGTCGGCCGTGCCCGTTGATCGGGTCGAAGTAGTGGGCGATGGCGGCGCCGACGGCCATCCACCATGCCCGGGTGATGAATCGGGACATGCGATCCTCCTTGGCGTGGTCGGCACCTACCCGTCGGGGGATCGGCGGAAACCGGCCGGACCGGGAACCCGGTGGGGATCGGTAGCGTCACCGCTCCGATGGAGCGTCCCCTGCCCGGCACCCCGGCCATCGCCGCGATCGGCGAGCTGGCCCCGGGGCGCTATCCCGACGAGGACCGCAACCAGATGCAGGAGTTGGCGGTCCACCACCTCCTCACCGAGTGGAACCTCGACCCGTCGATCGTCGACGGACTGCTCGTCTGTCCGGCGGGCATGGCCGACGGCATAGGGGCCGACATCTTCGTCCACGAGCGGCTCACCGACGCGCTCGGGATCACGCCGAGGTTCTCCGAGACCATCAACGTCGGCGGCGCCACCTACACGACGATGGCCATCCGGGCGGCGCTGGCCATCGGCGCCGGCCTCGCCGACGCGGTGCTCTGCGTCGGGGCCGGCAAGTTCCCCGACGTCGTCGCTGGGGGCGGCGACCGCATGGCGAGGATGGTGAGCCACCCGGACTTCGAGTACCCGTACGGGGCGTTCATCCCCGCCCTCTACGCCCTGTCGGCGACCCGCCACATGCACGACCGCGGCACGACCCGTGAAGGCCTCGCGGCGGTGGCGGTCGCCAGTCGCGCCTGGGCGCTCGACCACCCGACGGCTCTCATGCGCGACGCCGGTCCGATCACCGTCGACGCGGTGCTCGACTCCCGGCCGATCGCCGACCCGTTCCACCTGCTCGACTGCTCGATCCCCTGTGAGGGCGGGGGTGCCTTCGTCGTCGCCCGTGG
>JBFLKR010000221.1:0-3290 GCA_040883295.1 Acidimicrobiia bacterium | reverse complement strand
GCCATCTCGGACTGGCAGGTGAGCCGGGTGTGCTCGCTCATCGGCGAGGCAGGCCTCGCACGCACCTTTGCGGACGCGGCGATGGACCTCTGCCAGGCCCACGACCTCGACGCGTTCGTCACCGGCTGTGCCGAGGAGGCACTGGCCCGGGCTCTCATCGTGGGCGGCGACCGGCGAGCGGCGCGGTCGGTCCTCGACAGCGCTCGACGCGTGTGGGACACCCTCGAGGGCGGTGACGAGCGGGACGTGCTCGGCGCCGACCTCGACGAGCTCGAAGGGTGGTTGGGCGGATCGTGACGTGGCACCTGGGCGCCGGCCCGACCGGCGAGTCGGTCGGCATCGATGGCGACGACCTGACCACCCACGGCGTCATCGTCGGCATGACCGGCTCGGGCAAGACCGGGCTCGGCATCATCTGCCTCGAGGAGGCCCTCGCGGGGGGCATCCCGGTCCTCGCCATCGACCCGAAGGGGGACCTGGGCAACCTCGCACTCGTGTTCCCCGACCTGCGACCGGATGACTTCGAGCCATGGGTGGACCCGCCTGATGGCACGGATCGCCGAGACGCGGCGGCTGAGGCCGCCGAGGCGTGGCGATCCGGCCTCGAGGCGTCCGGCATCGGCCGCGACCGGTTGGCCACCGTGGCGGCATCGCCCGTGACCATCCACACGCCGGGGAGCGAGTCGGGGCGGCCCATGAACCTGCTCGGCTCGTTCAGCCCGCCGGTGGCCGACGACGCCGAGGCCGCACGGGACGAGGCGCGGGCACTGGTCTCCTCCGTGCTGCTCATGGCCGGCATCGACGCCGACCCCGTCGCTGATCCCCGCCACGTGCTGCTCGCTGCGATCGTCGAGGCGGCCTGGGCCGCCGGCGACGCACTGGACCTCGAGCGGCTGATCGCCCGGGTGCTCGACCCGCCGATGCGCAAACTCGGCGTGTTCGAGGTCGATCGGTTCATCGGCCCGGGGCGGCGCGAGGAGCTCGCCCTCAGGCTCAACGCCCTCATCGCCTCACCGAGCGCGTCCTCGTGGATGGTCGGCGACCCCCTCGACATCGACCACCTGTTGGCACCCGTCGATGGACGGCCCCCGGCGCGGATCGTGTCCATCGCCCACCTCGACGACGCCTCCCGCCAGTTCGTGGTCGCCACCGTGCTGGCGAAGGTCGTCAGCTGGGCCCGACGGCAACCGGGCACCGACCGCCTCCGAGCCCTCGTCTACATGGACGAGGTGTTCGGGTTCGCGCCACCCTCGGCGATGCCGCCCGCCAAACAGCCGATCCTCACCCTCCTCAAGCAGGGCCGGGCCCACGGGGTCGGGCTGCTGCTGGCCACCCAGAACCCGATGGACCTCGACTACAAGGCCATGTCGAACGCCGGTACCTGGCTCATCGGCCGACTCCAGACCGAGCGAGACCAGGCCCGGGTGCTCGAGGGGATGCGATCGGTGACCGGCGACCTCGACCTCGACGAGCTCTCGACGACCATCGCCGGCCTCCGGAAGCGCCAGTTCGTCCTCCACGCCACCCGCCGGGCCGAGCCCGTCGTCCTCGACACCCGATGGGCGATGAGCTACCTGGCCGGCCCCCTGTCCACGGAGGGGCTCGATCGGCTCACGGTTGACGGGGCCGGCGGGCGCCCCGAACCCGTGGAATCGCCGCCCTCGACCGACCTCGAAGACGACGAGGTGGCCGTGCCGCCGGCGGTCGCCGACGGCGTCCCGGTCTCCCTTGTGGCCCCCACGGCTCCGTGGCTGACATCGGTGGGCGGCGACCCGACCGGCCGTCGGCTGGTGGCGGCGGTGGCGGCCCGCGTGGCGATGCACTTCGACGAGCGCCACGCCGACGTCGCCCACGACGAGACGTGGGAGGCGGTGTTCCTCCCCGCGCCGAGTCCCACCGACCCGGGCCTCGGGATCGCCGTCGACCACGACGACCGCGACTTCGTCGACGCTCCGAGCGATGGGGCGGTCCACGTCATCCCCGACGAGCCCATCGGGTCGGCGTCGTACTGGCGGTCGCTCCGGGGTTCGCTGGTCGACGCCCTGGCGGCGGAGCGCCGGGTCACCGTGTTCCGCAACCCGGACCTGCGGCTCTACGGCCGCGTCGGCGAGGATTCGGGGACGTTCGCCGACCGGTGCGCCGCCGCGGCCGAGGCGGGGGCCGACGAGGAGCTCGCCTCCCTGCGGGACCGCTACGAGAGCCGGGTGCGCACGGCGCGCGAGCGGCTCGGCACCGCAGAAGGCCGGTTCGAGTCGCTGCTGGCCGAGCTCGAGGCGGACCGCATGGACGAGGTGGTCGGTGGCATCGGCGACCTGTTGGGCGCCTTCGCCGGCGGCCGGTCCGGCTCGGCTGGCTTGCGGCGGGCCGCGAAGCGCAGGAGTGGCATCCAGCGCTCGGAGCAGCGGCTCGACACCGCCCGTGACGCCGTCGCCGACCGACGGGCGGCGATCCAGGAGATCGAGGCTGACCTGGCCGACGACGTCGAGGCGATCACGTCACGATGGGACGCGCGGGCAGCCGCCATCGAGGAACTGCAGATCGGCCTTGAGGAACCCGACGTGCGGGTCCTCGACCTGCGCCTCGTCTGGATTCCGACTGCGTCCGACTGACCGTTGGCCCCAAGACGCGCCCGAGGCGCCCGTGGGCGCCTCGGGTCTGGGTACTCGGTACTGAGTACTCGGTACGGCGGCGCCGAAGGCGCCGCTAGACCAGGTCCTGCTCGCGGATGCCGAACGACGGGTGGCGGAGGCGGCAGAGGGCCAGCTTCTCGAGCTGGCGGATCCGCTCCCGGGTGAGGGAGAACTCGTCGCCGATCTCCTCCAGCGTGCGGGGGACACCGTCGTAGAAGCCGTACCGCAGGGCGAGGATCCGGCCCTCCCGCTCGGGCAGGCGGTCGATCGACTTGCGCAGGCTGTTGGCGACATCCATCTCCTCGGTGATGATCACCGGGTCGGCGGCATCCTCGTCCTCGATGAAGTCGCCGAGTTGGGCGCCGTCCTCGCCGATGGGCTGTTCGAGGCTCACCGTGTCGGCGACCGACAGCGCGAGCTCCACCTTGTCGACGGTGACGCCCGCCTCCTCGGCGATCTCGTCGGGCTTGGGGTCGCGACCGAGCTCGGCCTTCAGACTGCCCTGGGCGGCCCGGACCGCAGCCAGCGTGTCGTGGAGGTGCACGGGGATGCGGACGGTGCGGGACTTGTCGGCGATCGCCCGGGTGATGGCCTGGCGGATCCACCAGGTGGCGTAGGTGGAGAACTTGAAGCCCTTGCGCCAGTCGAACTTCTCGACGG
>JBFLKR010000220.1:0-13379 GCA_040883295.1 Acidimicrobiia bacterium | reverse complement strand
GGGCCTTGGTTCCTACGGCCCCGCCCGACAAGAACGAGTGTGGTGGGCTCCGGTCGGAGTCGGGCCGTCCCCGGTCCGTGGGACGGCTGCCACACTTGACGCCAATGGATCACCTGAAGCTCACGGCCCACAGCCACGGCGCCGGTTGAGCGTGCAAGCTCGGGCCGACCGAGCTGGCCCAGGTCCTGGCGCCGCTGCACACCTCACCCGCCATCTCCCACCCCGACCTCGTGGTGGGCCTCGGTGTCCCCGACGACGCCGGGGTGTTCCGCGCGCCATCCGGCGACCTCCTCGTCCAGACCGTGGACTTCTTCACCCCGGTCGTCGACGACCCATTCGACTGGGGTCGGGTCACCGCCGCCAATGCCCTGGGCGACATCTACGCCATGGGCGCCGAGCCCCTCACGGCCCTGCAACTCGTCGGCTGGCCACGTGACACCCTCCCGTTCGAGGTGGCGGCCCGGGTCGTCGAGGGTGGGCTCGCGGTCATGGCCGAGGCCGGTTGCACGGTGGTGGGCGGCCACTCGATCGACGCCCCCGAGCCGCAGTACGGGTTCGCCGTGACCGGGATCGTGGCCCCCGACCGGCTCCTGCGATCATCGGGGGGTCGCCCCGGCGACCTCCTCGTGCTCACCAAGCCGCTCGGGATCGGGATCGCCACCACCGCCGTGAAGCGGGGCGTCGCCCCCGACGGGCTCGAGGCCACGGTCGTCGAGCTCATGTGCCGCCTCAACCGCGGCGCCGCCGTCGCCGCCCACGCCGCTGGGGCATCGGCCGCCACCGACGTCACCGGGTTCGGGCTGATCGGCCACCTCCACGAGCTCACCGAGGCGTCAGGGGTCGCCGCCGAGGTCGACGCGGCGGCGGTCCCGGTGCTCGACGGGATCGGGGACCTCGCCGCCGCCGGCGTCGTCCCCGGCGGCAGCGACCGCAACCGGGGGGCCGCCACCACCTATGCGACCTTCGACGTGGACCCGACCACCGAGACGATCCTCACCGACGCCCAGACGAGCGGTGGCCTGCTGGTTGCCGTCGCCCCCGGGGACGAGACCCCGCTGCTGGAGATCGGCGGGGTGGTCATCGGCCGCCTGGTCGTCGGCGACCCGGGCAGGATCTCGGTCCGATGACCCGATGCGACCTCGGTGCCAGTTGCCCCGATCGTTGGCGGTTCCGTGGTTCCGCGGTACCGCGGTCCGGGTGCTCCCCATGACCGACCGGCTCGAGGCGATCGCCGCCGGCCTCTCGATCGGCACCGGCACGCTGCGCCGCCACCTGTTCCTCTGCGCCGACCAGACGAACCCTCGCTGTGCGCCCGTGGCCGAGACCAACGAGACGTGGCGCCACGTCAAGGCGCGCCTCAACCAGTTGGACCTCACCACGTCGCCGCCCCCGTGGTACGGCGACGAGGCCCGCCCGGCCGAACCGGTGGAGCCCGGCACCGGGCACGTGCTGCGCACGAAGGTCGACTGCCTCCGCATCTGCGAGCGGGGGCCCATCGCCGTCGTCTACCCCGACGGGGTCTGGTACCACTCGGTGACGCCGGAGGTCGCCGATCGGATCATCGTCGAGCACCTCCTCGGCGGCGTGCCGGTCGCCGAGTACGTCTTCGGGGTCGACGGCCTCGGCGGGTAGCCCCGGTCCGGCTGTCACAATCGCGGTATGCGCCGTCTCCTCGCACGCCTCGGTCTCGCCTGGCTCGGCTGGCTCCTCTTCCTGCTCCTGCGCCGGGAACGGGTGCCCCACTTCGACCCGCCCCAGACCCATCCCCTGCGGCTGCCGGGCCGCACCGTGTTCGTCGACGACCTCGAGGTCTTCTTCCGGGAGGCAGGCCCTCCCGACGCCCCACCAGTGCTCCTCATCCACGGCTGGGGCGACCACTCGCTCGTCGTCTTCCACCGGATCATCCCGCTCCTCACCGACCGCTTCCGGGTGATCGCCCCCGACAACCGCAACACCGGCAAGAGCGATGTCGTGCGGGGCCCATTCGAGATCGCCGACGTCGCCGACGAGATGGCCGGGCTCATCGAGACGCTGGGCCTCGGCGCCGTCGACGTGGTTGGGTACTCGATGGGCGGGATGGTGGCCGAGGAGCTCGCCCGCCGCCGTCCCGACCTCGTCCGTCGCCTGGTCCTCGCCGGGACCGCCTCGACGCCGCCGAACCTCGGCGGCATCGCCCGCCACGTGGCGCCGATCGCCATCGCCGTCGTGCGGGCGGCCGAGCGGCTCACCCGCACCTTCCACACGGCGGGGCGCACCAGTTGGCTGGTCCGACAGGGCGCCGTGGCGCCCGAGCACCGCCGCTGGGCGTGGACCCAGCACGCGTCCCGCGATCCCGACCTCTACTGGGAGGCGGGCGCCGCCGTCGCCCGCTGGGACTCCGCCGAGTGGATCGGCGACCTCGACATGCCCGTACTCGTCATCATCAACACCGCCGACGAGGTCCTCGCCACCCGCGCCCAGTACGAGCTCGCCGCCCGCATCCGCGACGCCCGGGTCGTCGAGGTCGTCGGCGCCCACCACGCGGGCCCGCTCACCCACGCCGAGGTGTACGCCGACGCCATCGCCTCGTTCCTCCGATGAGCGCCATCGAGGTGGTCGGGCTCGTCAAGCGCTACGGGCCGCTGGTCGCCGTCGACGGCCTCGACCTCGCGATCGAGGCCGGCGAGACCTACGCCCTGTTGGGGCCGAACGGGGCCGGCAAGACCACCACGATCGAGATCCTCGAAGGACTGCGATCCCGCGACGCCGGGGAGGTGGCCGTACTCGGCATCGACCCCGCCCGAGACCCCGAGGCGCTGCACCGGCGGGTCGGCGTCATGCTCCAGGACGGAGGGCTCTACCCGGGAGGACGGGTCGGGGAGATCGTCCGGCTCTTCGCCGCCTTCCACGACGACCCCGCCGACCCCGACGAGCTCCTCGACCTCGTGGGCCTCACCGACCACGCCCGCACCCTCCAGCGGCGCCTGTCGGGGGGCCAGCAGCAGCGGCTCTCGCTGGCGGTCGCCCTGGTCGGCCGCCCCGACCTCGTGTTCCTGGACGAGCCCACCGCCGGTCTCGACCCGATGGCCCGGCGGACCACGTGGGAGACGATCCAGCGACTCGCCTCCGAGGGTGTGACGGTCGTGCTGACGACGCACTACCTGGAGGAGGCCGAGCACCTAGCCGACCGGGTCGGGATCGTGAACCACGGCCGGCTCCTCGCCGAGGGCAGCCCCGCCGACCTCGTCGCCGCCGCCGGCCGGGTGCGGCTCACGGCCGACCGGCCGGTCGACGCGGAGGCCGTCGCCCACGCCGTCGGGGCCCCGACCCGCCACCTCGGCGGCCACCGGTACGAGATCGATGTGGAGGCCACCCCGGCCGTCATGGCGGCGGTCACCGCCTGGGCGGCGTCCGAAGGTGTTCTCCTCACCGAGCTCCGGGCCGGCGCCGCCGGACTCGAGGAGGTCTTCCTGGAGGTGGCCGGGGGGTCCATCACCGAGCCCGGGGAGCGGTTGGCGCCATGACCGGGTTCGTCGCCATCGCCGCCCAGGAGCTGCGCATCACCCTCCGTCGGGGCGAGTCGGTGCTGCTCACGTTCCTCATCCCGCTCGGCCTGCTGCTCTTCTTCGGCGCCACCGACCTGCTCGACGTCGACATCGACGAGTTCGTCCCGGCCCTGTTCGCGTTGTCGCTCGTCTCGGCATCCTTCGTCGGGTTGGCCGTCGCCACCGGCTTCGAGCGCAAGTACCGGGTGCTCAAACGCTTCGGGGCCACCCCGGTGTCGCGCCTCACGCTCATCGCCGCCAAGACGGCGGCGGTGGCGGTCGTCGAGGTGGTCCAGATCGCCCTGCTGTGGGTGGTCGCCGCCCTCGCCTTCGACTGGTCACCCGATGTCCGATGGGCGGGGTTCGCGGTGGCCTACGTGCTCGGCACCGCGGGGCCGGCCGGGCTCGCCATGCTCCTGGCCGGTCGTCTGCGGGCCGAGGCGACCCTGGCGCTCGCCAACGGCCTCTACTTCCTGTTCCTCGGCATCGGCGACATCATCGTCCCGCTCGACCGGCTCCCGGCTGCCGTGGCCGGCGTCAGCCAACTGCTCCCGGTGGCGCCCCTCGTCGCGGCGTTCCAGTGGGCGACCGGCGTCGGTGCGGTCACCACCACCGACTGGATCGTGCTCGTGGCCTGGGCGGTGGCGGCCCCTCTGGCGGCCGCGAGACTGTTCACGTGGGAGGAACGATGACGCTCACCACCACCGCCCGCCTGGCCCTCGTCGCCGCCGGCATCTGGCAATTCGTGTCGTGGGGCGGTCGGATCTCGCTGCTCACCGACGTCGAGACCGCCGACCCGTGGAACTGGTTCCGCATCGGCGGGTCGCTGGCTGTCGGGGTCGCGGTGCTGGCCGTGGGCATCGGCCTGGTGCGGCGGCACCCCGTCGCCCTGACCATCGCCTGGGCCTATCTGGCAGTGGGCCTCGTCACCTGGTCGCGGTCGTTGTTCAACGTCTGGACCGAACCGAACACGCTCGGCTTCCGATTGGTCCACACGGCGCTGGCGCTGGCAACCTGGTTGCTCGGGGTGGTGGCGGTGGCCGTGGTGCGTCGGTCGGTCGACAGGGCCTCGGTCGGCGCGTCCGGATAGCCTCGCCGTCGTGCGCCGGTTCGACGAGTTCCTCGCTCGCAACCGCCGGATGGCGGAGGGGTTCGCCCCCGTCGAGGGCGAGGTCGCCTTCGACCTCGTGATCCTCACGTGTGTCGATCCGCGGGTCGATCCCGCCCACATCCTCGACGTCCACCTCGGGGAGGCCTTCGTGATGCGGGTCGTCGGCGGCCGCGTCACCGGGTCGGTGGTCGACGGCCTGCTGGCGATCGACGCGATCACCCACCGGCCGATGGCCGTGATGGTCATCCACCACACCGACTGTGCGACCGCCCACTTCGCCGCCGCCCAGCCAGACTGGCCGCTCGGTCTCGACGGCAGCGTCCTGGCCGCGAAGGCGGTCGTCGACCCGTGGGCGACGGTTGCGGCCGACGTCGATCTGCTCCGGGTCCGGCTGCCGGAGGGCTCGCTCGTGAGGGGATACGTCTACGACGTCGAGACGGGCCTCGTGGGGGCGGGGGAGCCCGCCGACGGGTAGCGTGGAGCCATGAAGATCTACGGCCGCGTCAACATCCTCGATGGCCGGGCCGTCCGGCTGCCCCAGGGCGACCTGTCCGAGGTCATCTCGCTCGACGCCGACCCCATCGAGCGAGCCCTCGGGTGGGTTCACAAGGGCTGCGAGCGGCTGCTCGTCGTCGACCTCGATGCCGCCATCAAGGGCGATTCCAAGAACTTCGACCTCATGGTCGAGTTGGCTCGGCAGGTCGACGCACGGGTGACCATCGCCGGTGGTGCCCGCTCGCTGTCCCGGATCGGCGAGCTGCTCGATGCCGGCGCGTGGCGAGTGGGCATCGGCACCCAGGCCTTGTTGGACCAGACGTTCACCTATGACATGTGTCGTCGTCACCCGGGCCGGATCGTGGTGACGTTCGACGTCGACGCCGACGAGATGATCTGGATCCAGGGCCGCACGCTGCAGACCGACACGACCCTCGAGGAGGGCTTGATCCAGATGCAGGCATCGGGTGCCGCCGGGTACATGATCGCCGAGGTCGGCCGGGACGCCCTCACCGAACCGGCCAACATCGAGGCCATCAAGACGGCGCTGGCCACCGTCGACGTGCCCGTGATTGCCGCCGGAGGCGTCATCGACCTCGACGAACTGCGCCGGCTGGACGCGCTCGAGGTGAATGGCGACCGCCTCGACGGGGTGGTGGTCGGCCGGGAGGTCACCGCCGGCCGGTTCACGATCGAAGAGGCCATCCACGCGGTGCATTGACGGCCGAACAACACCGGCGGCTGGCGTCGGGCTACGGCACCGCCGTCGGGCCTGCGGCGGGATCCCCCAGGACCCGTGGGCCCTCGGCTACGGCACCGCCGCACTGCGGCCGGCTACTGAAGTGCCGAGGTACTGAAGTAGCTGGGCCGGAGGCTCAGCCGATGAACACGTCCGCCACGATGGCGGCGGACCAGAGGGCCAGTTGGTAGGTGCTGATGTGGAACACCCGCATGGCCCGGCTGCGGTCCGCCAACAGCCGCATCGACTCGATGAGGAACCAGGCGCCCAGAGCCGTGGTGGCGACGAGGTAGACCCAGCCCATGCTGCCACCGTCGCCGATCTCGACGACCCCCAACAACAGCATGACCGCCCACAGGAGGGCGGCGTAGCGGACGATCGACCTGATCGTGGCATCCTCGCCCTTCACGACCGGCAGCATCGGCACCCCGGCGGCGGCGTAGTCGTCCTTGTACCGCAGGGCGAGCGCCCAGAAGTGCGGCGGGGTCCAATAGAAGACGACCGCGAACATGATCCACGCCGGCAGGGCCAGCGACCCGGTGACCGCCGCCCAGCCGACCAGCACCGGGGCGGCGCCCGCCGCCCCGCCGATGACGATGTTCTGGGGCGTGGAGCGCTTCATCCCGATCGTGTAGACGAAGATGTAGAAGAGCAGGGCGGCGGTCGAGAGGGCGGCGGCGAGCAGGTTCGTCTGCCACCAGAGCCACAGGAAGCCGGCCACTCCGAGGGCGATGCCGAAGTTGAGGGCACGCTCCGGCGCCACGTGGGCCTGCGCCAGCGGTCGGCGGTGGGTGCGCCGCATCTTGGGGTCGATGTCGCGGTCGACGTAGTTGTTGATGGCGTTGGCGCCGCCGGCCGACAGCGTCCCGCCGATGAGGGTCGTCAGCAGCAGCCAGGTGCCCGGCCACCCGTCGGCGGCGAGGATCATCGCCGGGACCGTCGTGATCAACAGGAGCTCGATGATGCGGGGCTTGGTGAGCGCGACATACGCGCGGACGGT
Organism: Acidimicrobiia bacterium; assembly: GCA_040883295.1. GTDB lineage: Bacteria > Actinomycetota > Acidimicrobiia > Spongiisociales > JAENVV01 > JAHEFX01. The sequence goes on along the minus strand of JBFLKR010000220.1, from coordinate 6,510 downwards.
GGCCCACCAACCCTCCGGAGCGGCCAACGGGTCGGTGACCCGGACGGTGCCCTCGTCGACGACGTCGCTCACGGGGCGGCAGCGTACCCCGTCCCGGCCGGTGGTCGAACACGAGGTCGTCTATGGCCCGGACGCCCATACGCTCGCGCCGTCATGCCCATCGTCGACTGGCGCGCCCTCGCCAACGCCACCGCCCTCTGGGCCTTCGGGCTCGCCACCACCATCGTCCTCGTGTCCGTCTGGGGTCGTGCCGTCGCCGCCGACGAGGTGACGCTCGCCGAGAGCGCCGACGCGGTGCTCGCCAGCGGGTACGTCGACGAGCGGGTGGAGTCCTGGGTCGGTGACGCCCTCGCTGCCGCCACCGCGGTCTCGCCCGACCGCACCGGGGCCGTGGTCGAGCGGGTGCTGGCCACCTCCGAGTTCGCGACTGCCCGGGCCGAGGTCGTCGACCAACTCGTCGCCGCCGCCCTCGACCCGACGTCCGGGACGGTCACGATCGAGCCCGCCGATGCCTTCTCCGGCGTCGTCGACGTCACCGTCGAGGCACTGGCCGCCGAGGGGGTGGCGGTCGAACCGGCCGTCGTCGCCACCGGTCTGGCCGCGCTCCCGCCGGTCACGCTCGACGAGGTGGGCCTCGGGGGTCTCGACGGCGGTGTCGCCGGGACCCGCACCTTCCTCACCCGCGCCTTCCTTGCCGGCCTGGCGGTGGTGGCGGCGGCCGCGGCGGCAGCGGTGGCGACCAGTCGCCAGCGGACCCGCCAGGTCCGGGATCTCGCCACCAGGGTGGCGCTGTCGGGGGTCTCGTTCGCCATCTTCCTCCGGGTGGGGGCCTGGGCGACCGATCCCGCCGCCGGTCGCTCCCCGGTGGCGGCGGGCGGTTCGGTCCTGCTCGGTTCCAACGGTCACGTCCCGCTCTGGGTCGCCGGGGTCGCCACCGGGGTGGCGCTGGTCGCCGCCGTCGCGGTGCGCCGCCGTCGCAGCCCGTCGAGGCCGGCGCCCGCCTCCGAGCGGCCGCTGGAGCCCGTCGGGTGAGCGGCTAGGCCGCAGCCACTCCTACGCTCCCGTCGATGCGCCGATTGCTGCTGCCGCTGGTCCTGGGGCTCGTCGTGGCCGGCTGTGGCGGCCCCGAGCACCTGGCCGTGGTCGGCAACGCCCCCGGTTCGCTCGGGACGGGGGACCAGCGCCTCACGGTGGCCTACCGGGCCGAGACCGGCGAGGACCTGGGCGCGCCCGACCTCCCCGCCACCCTCGAGGTGGCCCGGGCCGACGGGGAGCCGCAGGTCGTCGACACCGAGTTCGTGTGGATGACCGAGGGCGTGCGTGGCCTCTACGTCGCCTACGTCGACCTCGATGCGCCGGGGGAGTGGACGGCGACCCTCCAGCCAGAGGGCCGCAACCCCACACGACCCACGCCCTTCTTCGTCGACGAGTCGCCCCTGACCCCCGAGGTCGGCGACGCCGTTCCCACCACCGCCTCGGAGACGCTCGACGACGTCGACGGGGACCTCACCCTCCTCACCACCGACCCGGATCCCGACCCGGCGCTCTACGAACTGTCGGTCGGCACCGCCGTCTCGAACGGGACCCCGGCGGTGGTGGCGTTCGCCACCCCGCGGTTCTGCGTGACCGCCACCTGCGGCCCGATGCTCGACCAGGTGAAGGCCCTGCGGGACGAGGTCGGCGACGTCGGCGTCGACTGGGTCCACGTCGAGGTCTACGAACTCGAGGACGTCGACCCGAGCAACCTCCAGGTGGTTCCCGCAGCCGACGACTGGGGCCTCCCGAGCGAGCCGTGGGTGTTCGTCGTCGACGCCGACGGGCGGGTCACCCACCGCTTCGAGGGCGTCGTCTCGGACACCGAACTCGCCACCGCGCTGGCCGAGGTGACGGGGTCCTGATCCCTCCGCCGAACCGGGCGGCCACGTCCTACCATGCCGGCCCACGGACCGACTTTGAGCACTCCGAAGCGCTGCGTAGAGTGCCGGCGTCGGTGGACGGGCCGACTGGAGATCAGGGAGAGAGGATCGAGGTCCCGTGAGCAAGAACCGAGCGAAACCGGCGCTTCTGGCCCTGTTGGCGCTCGTCCTGTCGTCCTGTTCCACGATCGGCATCCAGGACGGCGTTCTCGACTCGTTGAGCCCCGCCGGCCCCATCGCCGAGGACCTCGCCAACCTCTACTGGCTCGTCTTCGGCATCGCCGTCGTCGTCTTCGCCATCGTCCACATCGGCCTCATCTACGCCATCATCCGCTTCCGCGAGCGCAAGGGCGACGAGACCGAGCCGAAGCAGGTGGAGGGCAACCCGGTTCTCGAGGTCGTCTGGACGGTCATCCCCGTCGTCATCCTCGCCGCCATCGCCGTGCCGACCGTCGAGCGGGTCTTCCGGTACACGGACTGCGCGCCCGATTCGATGCGGGTCGAGGTGATCGGCCACCAGTGGTGGTTCGAGTACTACTACCCCGACTACGACATCTGGACGGCCAACGAGCTCAACATCCCGGCCGGCGAGGAGGTCTGCCTGGAGATGACCTCCGACGACGTACTCCACAACTACTGGGCGCCCAAGCTCAACGGGAAGCGCTATCTCATCCCCGGTGAGCAGACCCTGCTCCTCATGGAGACCAATCCCATCGCCGAGGGCGGCGATCCCGAGGAGTACCACGTCCACTGCGCCGAGTTCTGCGGCCTCTCCCACGCCCGGATGCGAGGGCGGGTCATCGCCATGACGCAGGCCGACTTCGACGCCTGGGTCGCCAACCAGCAGCTGCCGGCCGCCGAGCCCGAGGGGGAGCTGGCCGAACAGGGCCTCGAGCTGTTCGGCAGCCAGGGCTGCGCCGCCTGCCACCTCATCCGCGGCGACTACGACGAGTCGGGTGACAACACCGTCCTCATCGGCCCCGACCTCACCCACTTCGCGAGCCGCGGCTCGTTTGCCGGCTCCACCCTCGAGTACGAGGACCCCGACGCCCTGAAGCTCTGGCTCGCCGACCCACCCACCTGGAAGCCCGGCTCGTTCATGCCGAACCTGGGTCTCACCGAGTCCGACATCGAAGCCCTCGAGGCCTACCTGAGGAGTCTGGACTAATGGCCACCACGGCGCTGCCGCCGCAGCAGGAGACCAACCAGCAGCCGACGACGATCTTCCGGCGCCCCAGCTCCACCGAGGGGTTCTGGGGCTGGGTCACCACGACCGACCACAAGAAGATCGGGATCATGTACGGCTACACGGCCTTCGTGTTCTTCATCCTCGGTGGCGTCATGGCGCTGCTCCTGCGCGTCCAGCTCGCGGTGCCCGACAACGACTTCCTGTCGGCCGCCGAGTACAACGCGATGTTCACGATGCACGCCACCACGATGATCTTCCTCTTCGTGATGCCCATGGCGGCGGCGTTCTTCAACTACCTGCTGCCACTCATGATCGGCGCCCGGGACGTGGCGTTCCCGCGCATGAACGCGGTCAGCTACTGGATCTTCCTCTTCGGGGCGATCTTCATCTCGTCGTCGTTCGTCTTCGGCACCAGCGGCGCCCCGGTGGGCGGGAACCTGCCCGGCGGGGCCGAGTTCTCGTCCCGGCTCGGCAGCGGGCCCAACGGCGGCTGGTTCGGGTACGCCCCGAACTCGCTGGAGGTGTTCTCCACCGGTACCGCCCTCGACTACTGGTCGATCGGCCTGCAGGTGATCGGCATCGCCTCGCTCATCTCGTCGGTCAACTTCATCGTCACGATCCTCAACCTGCGGGCGAAGGGCATGAAGCTGCTCCGGATGCCGGTCTTCGTCTGGATGACCTTCGTGGTGGCCTTCCTGCTGCTCTTCTCGCTGCCGATCATCGCCGTGGCGCTGTTCATGATCACCTTCGACCGCCAGTTCGGCACCGTCTTCTTCGACGCCACCGCCGGCGGCGACCCGGTGCTCTGGCAGCACCTCTTCTGGCTGTTCGGCCACCCCGAGGTGTACATCCTCATCCTCCCGTCGATGGGCCTCGTGTCGGAGGTGCTCCCCACCTTCAGCCGCAAGCCGCTCTTCGGCTACGCGGCCGTCGTGTTCGCCGGCGCCGCCATCGCCTTCCTCGGATTCGGCGTGTGGGCCCACCACATGCTCGCCTCGGGCATCACCCCCGTCGCCCAGGCCGCCTTCGGCCTCGCCACCATGACCATCGCGGTGCCCACCGGCATCAAGATCTTCAACTGGTTGGGCACGATGTGGGGCGGGAAGATCAGATTCTCGACGCCCATGTTGTTCGCGATCGGGTTCGTCAGCCTGTTCGTGATCGGCGGCCTGTCGGGCGTCACCCACTCGATCGTGCCGTCCAACTGGCAGCAGACCGACACCTACTACATCGTCGCCCACTTCCACTACGTGCTCTTCGGCGGCGCCGTGTTCGGGCTCTTCGCCGGCCTCTACTACTACTTCCCGATGCTGACCGGCCGGATGTTCTCCGAACGGCTCGGCAAGCTCCACTTCTGGCTCATGTTCATCGGCATGAACCTCACGTTCGGGCCGATGCACTGGATGGGTCTCCAGGGCATGCCGCGCCGCACCTGGGTGTGGTTCGAGGAGCAGGGCCTCGGCTTCTGGAACACGGTGGTGACCGTGGGGGCGTTCATCATCGCCGCCTCGGCGCTCGTGTTCATGATCAACTGGGCGGTCTCGCGCCGCCGGGGCGAGCGAGTGGGCTTCGACCCGTGGGACGCCCGGACCCTCGAGTGGATGCTCCCGCTCCCGGTCCCCGCCTACAACTACGCCAAGCTCCCGACCGTGCGATCGCTCGACGAGTTCTGGCACCGCAAGTACCGGGAGGACGCCGACGGGCGGGCCGTGAAGCGGGACGACTACGACGAGATCGTCGCCCAGCTCGAGGAGGAGGGCCGCAACCCCACCGAGGAGATCGAGCTGCCCAGCCCGTCCTACTTCCCGTTCCTCGTCGGGCTCGGGGTCATGTTCATCGCCTACGGCGTCGTCTACCTCTCCGACGGCTTCGGCTTCGTGTTCCTCGGCCTCGGTGCCCTCACCATGCTCGGCTCGTTCGTGGGCTGGTCGGTGGAGCCGCTCGAGGAGGGGCACGGCGACCACGACGACCACGGGCCCGATGACGGCGGCGACGCCGTCGTCGAGACCGAGGTGGTGGAGGCCTGATGGCCGACGTGGCCCACGCCCACGACCTCCACGAGTCGACGGGGGTCGACAACCGCAAGCTGGGGATGTGGTTCTTCCTCAGCTCCGAGTTCCTGTTCTTCGGGGCCCTCATCACGAACTACCTGCTGTTCAACGGCCGGGAGATCACCCCGGGTGTCCCGATCCCCTTCGAGATCTACGACATCCCCTTCACCTCGATCAGCTCGTTCATCCTCCTGATGAGCTCGCTGACGATGGTTCTGGCCCACCACGCCCTCCACGAGGGCGAGCAGCGGACCGCCCGCACCTGGCTGGCGGCGACCGCCGGCCTCGGGCTCGTCTTCCTCGCCGGCCAGTACTTCGAGTTCACCGAGTTCGTCGGCAAGGGCGCCACGCTGTCGGCCGACCCGGTCTGGTCGGCGTTCTATCTCCTCACGGGCTTCCACGGCGTGCACGTGCTCGTCGGCATCATCATGCTGTCGGTGCTGTTCGCCACGTCCCTGCGCCAGGGCGGGCTGAGCGAGCACCACGGGATGAGCCTCGAGAACGTCGGCCTCTACTGGCACTTCGTGGACATCATCTGGATCGTCCTCTTCACCATCGTCTACCTCATCCCCTAGGGAGTCCCATGGCCGAGACCTCCACCAAGTCGCCGCCGACCACCCGGGTCTACATTCGGGTCGCGCTGCTGCTCGGCGTCCTCACCGCCATCGAGGTCGGCCTCTACTACCTCGCGGAGTTCGCGGACGGGTTCACCCACTCGATGGGCGCCCCGCTGCTGATCGGCTTGGCGATCGCCAAGTTCCTCATCGTCGTCGGCTACTTCATGCACCTGCGCTACGAACGGCCGCTGCTCAGCCGGACGTTCGCCATCGGGGCGGTGCTGGCCGGCGGTCTCTACGCCGTGGTCATCGCCGACACGCTCGCCAGGTTGTGAGCCATGCCTGACGCCTCGTTCGACGAGGTGCTCGCCTGGCACCCCCATCCCGACATCTGGGTGACGGTCGCGTTCCTGGCCCTGGGTTATCTCTATGCCATCCGTCGGATCGGCCCCAACGCCGTGGCCCCCGGCCAGCCGGTGGTGACCCGCCGGCAGGTCGTGTTCTGGTACCTCGGCGTGCTGACCCTGTGGCTGGTGTCCGACTGGCCGATCCACGACATCGGAGAGCGGTCGCTCTTCTCGTTCCACATGGTCGAGCACCTGGTCTTCGCCATCGTCTCGGCCCCGCTGTTGCTGCTGGGGACCCCCTCGTGGTTGGCCAGGTTGCTGATCGAGGACACGCCCTGGGAGGGCGTCATCCGGGCGGTGACCCGACCCATCCCGGCCTTCTTCTTCTTCAACTTCGTCTTCATCGGCCTCCACTGGCCCGTGATCGTCGAGGGGATGGTCACGAGCGAG
>JBFLKR010000219.1:0-3403 GCA_040883295.1 Acidimicrobiia bacterium | reverse complement strand
GTGATCGCCGCCGTCAGGGTCGTCTTCCCATGATCGATATGACCCATCGTCCCGATGTTCACATGCGGCTTCGACCGCTCGAACTTCTGCTTGGCCATGATGTGACTCCTTGACTCCGTTGGCGGCCCTAGGCGCGGACCTTGGCGACGATCTCCTCGGCCAGGGAGTCGGGGACGTCCTGGTACGAGTCGAATTGCATGCTGTAGGTGGCCCGGCCCTGCGTCCGACCACGGAGGTCGGTGGCATAGCCGAACATCTCGGCGAGCGGGACGAGGGCCTTGACGACCCGGGCCCCACCACGTGATTCCATCCCCTCGACCCGGCCTCGCCGGGAGTTGAGGTCCCCGATGACGTCTCCCATGTAGTCCTCGGGGGTGACGACCTCGACGGCCATCACCGGCTCGAGGAGCTTGACGCCGGCCCGGCGGGCGGCCTCCTGGAGGGCCATGGAGCCCGCGATCCGGAAGGCCATCTCGTTCGAGTCGACGTCGTGGTAGCTGCCGTCGACGAGGATGGCCTTGATGTCGACCATCGGGTAGCCGGCCAGCACGCCCTGCTCGAGGGCACCGGCGATGCCCGCCCCGACGGGGGCGATGTACTCGCGGGGGATGCGGCCACCGGTGATGGTGTCCTCGAACACGAACCCCGAACCCGGCTCGAGCGGCTCGAGGTCGATGACGGCGTGGCCGTACTGGCCGCGACCGCCGGACTGCTTGACGTACTTGCCCTCGACCTTCTGGACCGGCTTCTTGATCGACTCGCGGTAGGCAACCTGGGGACGGCCCACGTTGGCCTCCACCCGGAACTCCCGCTTGAGGCGGTCGACGATGACCTCCAGGTGGAGCTCACCCATCCCGCCGATGATCGTCTGGCCGGTCTCCTCGTCCGTGTGGACGGTGAACGTGGGGTCCTCGGTGGCGAGCCGCTGGAGGCCCTCCCCGAGCTTCTCCTCGTCGGACTTGGTCTTCGGCTCGATGGCGACGGAGATGACCGGCGCCGGGAAGGTCATGGACTCGAGCTGGATCTGGTCGGACCCGTCGGCGAGGGTGTCGCCGGTCTTCGTGTCCTTGAGGCCGACGCAGGCGACGATGTCCCCGGCGTAGACCTCCTTGATCTCCTCGCGGTCGTTGGCGTGCATGCGCAGCAGTCGTCCGAGGCGCTCGCGCCGACCCGAGGTCGTGTTGACCACCTGGTCACCCTGGCCGGCGGTACCCGAGTAGACCCGGAAGTAGGTGAGGTTGCCGACGTGGGGGTCGGTCATGATCTTGAAGGCGATGGCGGCGAAGGGCTCGTCGTCCTTCGGCAGTCGTGTGATCTCGACGTGCTCGTCGCCCGGCTTGAAACCGGTGACGCCGCCGACGTCGGCGGGGCTCGGGAGGTACCGGATCACCGCGTCGAGCAGCGGCTGGACGCCCTTGTTCTTGAAGGCGGAGCCACAGAACGTGGGCACGAACAGCTGCGAGAGGGTGCCGGCCCGGACGCCCCGGTGGATCTCCTCGGCGGAGAGGTCGCCCGTCTCGAGGTAGTGCTCGAGGAGCTCCTCGTCGGCCTCGGCGGCCTGCTCGACCAACAGGTGGTGGTACTCCTCGGCGCGCTCGGTCAGATCGGCCGGGATGTCGGTGATCTCCCACTCCTTGCCGTCGTCGTCGTGCCAGATGTGGGCCTTCATCTCGACCAGGTCGACGACGCCCTTGAAGTCGGCCTCCGCGCCGATGGGGAGCTGCATGACCGCCGGGGTGGCGCTCAGGCGATCGCGGATCGACTCGACGTCGGCCCAGAAGTCGGCGCCGGTGCGGTCGAGCTTGTTGATGAAGCACATGCGGGGCACGCCGTACTTGTCGGCCTGCCGCCAGACGGTCTCCGACTGGGGCTCCACGCCGGCGACGCCGTCGAAGACGGCGATGGCGCCGTCGAGCACCCGCAGGGAGCGCTCGACCTCGACGGTGAAGTCCACGTGGCCCGGGGTGTCGATGATCTGGACCATGTACTTGTCGTCGGGGTCCTCGCCCTTCAGACCGCCCAGGTTCCAGAACGCGGTGGTGGCGGCGGAGGTGATGGTGATGCCACGCTCCTGCTCCTGCTCCATCCAGTCCATGACGGCGCCGCCCTCGTGGACCTCGCCGATCTTGTAGGTGCGACCGGTGTAGTAGAGGATCCGCTCGGTGAGCGTCGTCTTGCCCGCGTCGATGTGGGCCATGATCCCGATGTTTCGGGTCTTCTCCAATGGATGTGGGCGAGGCATGCGTGTCTCGTCTCCTGTGTGCTCTCTCTGAAACCGGTCGCTATGGAGTTGTCAGCTGCGGCCTACCGCTACCAGCGGTAGTGGGCGAAGGCGCGATTGGACTCCGCCATCTTGTGGATGTCGTCCCGGCGGCGCATCGCGGTGCCGGTGCGGTTGTTGGCGTCGAGGATCTCGTTGGCGAGGCGCTCGGCCATGGTGTGCTCACGGCGCTTGCGGGAGTAGTCGACCAGCCACCGGACGGCGAGCGTCTGGCTGCGGCGGGGCGACACCTCGACGGGGACCTGATACGAGGAACCGCCGACGCGGCGGCTCCGGACCTCGACCTGGGGCTTGAGGTTGTCGATGGCGCGCTTGAGGACGGTGAGGGGGTCCTGGGAGGTACGACGCTCGACGATGTCGAGGGCGCCGTAGACGATCTCCCGGGCGGTCTCCTTCTTGCCGTCCTGGAGCACCTTGTTCACGACCTGGCTGACCAGGACCGACCGGTAGACCGGATCCGGGTCGATGGTGCGCTTGGGAGCGGGTCCGCGCCGGGCCATCAGGATTCCTTCTTCGCGCCGTAGCGGGAGCGGGCCTGACGACGGTCGGACACACCGGCCGTGTCGAGGGCGCCGCGGATGACCTTGTACCGAACACCCGGGAGGTCCTTCACCCGGCCGCCACGCACGAGCACGATGCTGTGCTCCTGGAGGTTGTGGCCCTCACCGGGGATGTAGGCGGTGACCTCGATGCCAGAGCTGAGGCGGATACGGGCGACCTTCCGCAGGGCGGAGTTCGGCTTCTTCGGCGTCACCGTGTAGACGCGGGTGCACACCCCACGCCGTTGCGGGGACCCCGCGAGGCCCGGCGTGCGCTCCTTCTTCGGCTTCGGGCGCCGGCCCTGCCGAACCAACTGCTGGATCGTCGGCATCGCTCTCCTTGCGAACTTCGTCTTCGTTCGGGCGCACGGCGCACGGGGGACCACACGGTGGTGGGGGATCCGTGGACGGGCGTTTCCGAGGTCGGGCGGGGGCGCCGGCATCCGTGGGGACGGGTGGCGACCGGTGTCGTCCGACCAATGCCCCCAGTGGTACTGGACGCACCAAGAGGGCCGGTTCCTGGGAACCGAAGCGGAAGTATACGCACGGCCTCGGCGTAGGGCCAACCCGGGGGTCCGGGCTG
>JBFLKR010000218.1:0-3568 GCA_040883295.1 Acidimicrobiia bacterium | reverse complement strand
GGTCTCCGTGTCGACCTCGATGACCGAGACGTGGGCGCCGAAGGGGTAGGTGGCGAGCTCCTGGTCGAACAGCCCCTCGAACGCCAAGCCCGGGTCCTCGCCCTCCGGCAGGTTGGTGGGGTCGGCGGCGATCCGGGCGAGCTCGCCCCAGGTGATGGCCGTGTCCGGCACCCCGGCGACGCCGACCGCACCATCCGCGACCACGACGTCCTCGGGTGCCACCTCCCGGAGATGGCCGACGAGGCGCTTGGCCTTCTCGACCACCTGCTCGGCCGACTGGTAGATGGCCGAGCCGCCCACCTGCAGCGAACGCGAGCCACCGGTGCCGTCGCCGCGGGCGACTCGGGCGGTGTCACCCTCCACGACCCGGACATCGGTGTGGTCGATGCCGAGGTGGCCGGCGACGATCTGGGCGAAGGCGGTCTCGTGGCCCTGGCCGTGGCCGGAGGTGCCCACGTACGCGGTGGCGGTCCCGTCGTCATGGACCTCCACCTTCGACCATTCGAGCGTGTCACCGGGGGCGGTGATCTCCACGTAGGTCGAGACACCGATGCCGAGCTGGATCCGGTCCCCGGCGTCGCGGCGGCGCGCCTGCTCGACCCGCAGGTCGTCGTAGCCGGCCATCGCCAGCGCCCGATCGAGGGCGGCGTCGTAGTCGCCGGTGTCGTAGACGGCACCGGTGGGCGACTCGTAGGGGAACTCGTCGGGCCGCAGCAGGTTGCGTCGACGCAGCTCCACCGGGTCCATGCCGAGCTCGGCGGCGGCCATGTCGATGATCCGCTCGACCATCGCGGCCGCCTCGGGTCGGCCGGCACCCCGGTAGGCATGCACCGGCACCGTGTTGGTCACGATCGACCGCCAATGGGTCTCGATCCGGGGAATGCGGTAGGTGCCCGAGGCCATGAGGGTCGTCCACTCGGGGATGAAGGCCCCGAAGGTGGGATAGGCGCCGGCGTCCTGGGTGACCGAGGCACGCAGGGCCACGATCGTCCCGTCGGCCTTGAGGCCGATCTCGAGCTCGTCGTGCTGGGCCCGACCGTGGGTCATGCCGACGAGGTTGTGGGTGCGGGGCTCCACCCACTGGACCGGGCGACCGAGCGCCTTGGCGGCGGCGGCGACCAGCACCTGCTCGGGGTACATGTAGAACTTCGCCCCGAAGCCGCCGCCCATGTCGGTCATCCGGACCCGCAGGTCGGACCTCTCCATCCCGATGACCTTGGCGATCGGTTGGTGGCCGAACACGTTCTGGGTGCCGACCCACAGCGTCATCGTGCCGTCGTCGTGGGGCTCGGCGAGGGCGTTGTTGGTCTCGATGGGGACGGCGGCGAGGCGCTGGTTGTGGAAGCCGGCGGAGACGACGACGTCGGCCTCGGCGAAGAGGTCCTCGGCCCGGTCGCCGGTCTTGTCGACCACGACGTTGCTGCCGACGTCGGGGAAGAGCACGGGCGCCCCCTCGGCCGTGGCGGCGGCGATGTCGGCCACCGCATCGAGCGGCTCGATGTCGGCCCAGACCAGGTCGGCGGCGTCGGCGGCTTCCCGCTCCGACTCGGCGACGACGACGGCGACGATCTCGCCCACGAAGCGGACGCGGTCCTTGGCGATCGGGGGCCGGGCGGTCTCCCGGGGACAGTACGGCCCCTGGCGGATCGTCCCGAGTTCGAGGTCGTCGGCGGTGAAGACCGCGACGATGCCGGGAGCCGCCAGGGCCTCGTCGATGTCGATCGAGAGGATGTCGCCGTGGGGCACCTGACTGCGCACCGGCACCAGGTGGAGGAGCCCCTCGACGACGAAGTCGTCGAGGTAGCGGCCCTCACCGCGGACGAAACGCGGGTCCTCGACCCGCTTGACGGCGTTGCCGAGGATGGATCCGGACATGGGGCGAGGCTAACGGCTGACGGCCGACTCCCGGGCGAGATGGGGGGCCAGGCCGTAGTCGAACAACCGAGTCCCGAGCGGGGTGTCGATCACCCGGCCGAAACCGGTGTTGGGCAGCAGCCCCAACCGCGGGGAGATGTCCCAGCCGACCCCGAGCACCGTGAGCAGGTACGAGCGGATGGCCGATCCGTGGGAGACGAACGTGACGTCACCCTCGTCCTCGGCCAGCGCCGAGGCGACCGTCGCGGACACCCGCTCGGTCAGCATGGCCCACGACTCGCCGTCTCCGCCACGGGGCAGGTCCTCGCGGTCGACGTAGATGCGCCGGGCCAGGTCGCCGTGGAGGTCCTCGACCTCTCGCCGGTTGAGGCCCTCCCAGGCGCCGAACGACAGTTCCCGGAGGCCCTCGGTGATCCTGGGTCGGCCGAGCTGCTCGGCGGTCTCGCGGGCCCGGGGCAGGTCGCTCGACCACAGCCGCTCCTGCGGCCCGAGGTACTCGCCGAGCCGCCGGGCCTGGTCGCGGCCGGTGTCGTTGAGTCCACTGCACGTGTGCCCCTGCCAACGGTCGCCGAGGTTGCCGTCGGTGAGGCCATGACGGACGAACGTGACGGTCCGCGTGGCCGTGGCGGCGAAGCCCGGGCGCGGGCCGAGGTGGGAGGCGTCGTTGAGGACCGCCACCCGCGGGCCCAGATGGGGGTCGAGGTCGATGGTCGTGACGGCGGTGTTGGTGATCGGGGCGGTCGGGCTCTGGGGCCAGCGGGTGCCGAACAGCTCGGCGACGAGCGTCCCGATCACACCGCCATGGGCGAGGACCAGCACCTCGTCCCCCTCGTCGTGGGAGGCGACGAGGCGGTCGAAGGCGGCGACCACCCGGTCGTGGAACTCGTGGGTGGACTCGCCGTCGCCGCCGATGCGGACGTCTTCGCCCTGTCGCATCGCCTCGAGGTCGTCGCGATGGGCCTCGAAGGTCTCGGTCCAGGAACGACCCGCCCACGACCCGACGTGGATCTCTCGCCAGGCCGGGTCGAGCTCGACGGCCTTGCGGAGTGGGGCGGCGGTCTCGACGACGCGCTGGAGGTCGGAGCTGATCACCCGGTCGTGGTCGACGGCGGCGAGGCGACGGGCGAGCGCCTCGGCCTGGGCGCGGCCCTCCTCGTCGAGGCCGCGGCCGCCCCAGCCCTGCCAGATGCGGCCATGGTTGTCGGCGGTGCGACCATGACGGACGAGTGTGATGCGCACGGCGGTGAGGGTAGGGCGATCCCGCCCGAACGGGCATGGCCCCGAACCCGGGGGTCGGGACCGCGCAGGCGGCCGTTCCGTGGGCTGAGAACCTCGATTTCGCAGGCGTGAACCCGGGGTTCGGGGCCCCACTCTCGTCGGTGTTCGGCGACGGCTAGAAGGTGACGAACGCCGAGGCGAAGATGAGCGAGACGATCGTCATGACCTTGATGACGATGTTCATGGACGGGCCGGACGTGTCCTTGAAGGGGTCGCCGACCGTGTCGCCGATGACGGCGGCCTTGTGGGCGTCGGAGCCCTTGCCGCCGAAGGCGCCGGTCTCGATGAACTTCTTGGCGTTGTCCCAGGCACCACCGGAGTTCGCCATGTAGATGGCGAGCAGGAAGCCGGTGACGAGGGAGCCGGCGAGGAAGCCACCGAGCATCTCGACGTCGATGAAGCCGATGACGAGCGG
>JBFLKR010000217.1:0-4851 GCA_040883295.1 Acidimicrobiia bacterium | reverse complement strand
GCGGCCGACGGCCCACCCGAGGAGGCGATCCTCGCCGATTTCGTGGCACGTCATGGCGACGGGTGGCCGACCGTCGCCGTCTCGTCCACGGCGATCACCGTGCCCGCCGATGCCTTCCTCGCACCAGATGGGTTGGCGCTCCCGGCCGAAGGCTGGGAGGTGGTGGTCAGCGCCGACGACGGGGCGACGAGGGCCGTGTCGGCCTTCTACTACGCGGTCGGGGCGACCTTCTGGCACTGGCAGGAGGTCTCGTCCATTCGCGAAGTACCCACGATCACCACCAGTACGACCACCACCGCTCCGGCGCCCACGACGACCACCTCGCCAGCACCCACCACGACCGAGCCGGTCACCGAGGTGTTGCCGGCCACCATCGAGCGGACGGTGCGGGCACCGTGGACGTCGGCCTTCGCCCCCTGGCCGAACTAGGCCTCAGGCCGCGGTGAACCGGACCGTGTGGTGCCCCTCGGCCCCGTCGGGACGGGGCGGCACCGCCTCGGCGGCCTGGGTGACCCCGTCGCCGTCGGTGGCCCGCACCTCGACGACATGGTCGCCGGGCGCCACGTCGAGCTCGACCGACCACTGCCGCCAGGCGTCGGCGCCCATCGACTCGGACAGGTCGCAGTCGACCCACCCACCACCGTCGAGGCGGACCTCGACCCGATCGATCCCCCGGGTCGGCGCCCAGGCGACGCCGGCGAAGGCGTAGCGACCGGCCGCCACCTCGGCCCCGCCGCCGGGTCGGTCGACGCGGGACTGGGTCTTGATCGGCGCCTCCTTGGCCCAGCCCCGGGGGATCCAGTAGGCGTCGAAGTCGTCCCACGTCGCCAACTCGATCTCGGCCAGCCACTTGGTCGCCGAGACGTAGCCGTAGAGGCCGGGGACGATGAGCCGGGCCGGGAACCCGTGGTCGGGCGGCAGCGGCTCGCCGTTCATGGCGATGGCGACCATGGCGTCGCGGCCGTCGAAGGCGAGTTCGGTGGGGAACCCGACGGTGAAGTCGTCCACCGAACGGCCGACGATCTGGGTGCCCTCGGGCTGGACGCCGGCCCGTTCGAGGATGCGGGCGAGGGGGACGCCCTGCCAGGTGGCGTTGCCGACGAGGCCGCCGCCGACCTCGTTGGAGACGCAGGCGATGGTGACGTGCCGCTCGATCATCGGCAGGCCCAACAGCTCCTCGTAGGTGAGGGTGTAGGGGTTGTCGACGAGGCCGGTCACCTCCAGCCGCCAGTCGGCGATGGGCACCATCGGCGTGGAGAGCGCCGTGTCGATCCGGTAGAAGTCGCCGTTGGGGACGATGAGTGGGGTCGGCGCCGGGGCGAGGCCGGCGGGCACCGGCCCGGCGGGGTCGCCGGCCATCGGGATGACGATGTCGGCCCGGTCGGCGTTGGCCACGAGCCGGGTCGAGAGGCGGCTGCCGATGACACCGGTGATGACCGCCGCACCGGCGGTGGCCCCGGCCGCGACGAGGAACCGGCGCCGGGTGACGGGGTCGAGGGGTTGGGCACCGTCCTCGGGGGCTGCCCAAACCTCGGCCGCCGCCTCGTCGGTGACCGGGGTGGCCAGCCGCAGCAGTCCCCACAGGGCGAGCGAGGCGACCACGACGCCGACGGCGATGCCGACGATGGCGGGGACGGGTTCGGTGAGCGGGTCCTGGAGGACGGCGAGCACGGCGCCGATGGCGGCCACGTCGATGACCACCAGCGCCCCGATGAAGGAGCGGCGGGCGAGCAACCCGGCGACGGCGCCGAGGGCCACGACGGTGACGACCATCGACCAGAACAGGACCGCCTTGTCGGCGGTGCCGAACGTGTCGATGGCCCAGTCCTTCAGCCACGGAGGGCTCCCGTCGACGACGAGATCACCGATCGACAGCAACGGGGAGCGACCGCCGAGCAGGAGCGGGAGGACGCCGGCGACGGCCAGACCGAGGCCGGCGGCCACGGCCCCGGCAAGGGCCGCGCGGAGGCGGGAGACGTCCATGGCGGGCAGGGTATGGGCGGGTCGCCCGCAATCGCCACGGGAGGGCGGCGAGTTTCGGGACGTGTAATCGGCGCCGGGTGCCGTAGCGTCGCCGCCATGACGGTCTCCACCACCATCGACGGGCCGGTCGCCGTCGTCACGATCGAGCGACCCGACGTCCGCAACGCCATCGACCTCGCCACCGCCGATGCCCTCGTCGACGCGGTCAACGCCGTCGAGGCCGACGAGGGGGTCCACGCCGCCGTGCTGACGGGGGCAGGGGACTCGTTCTGCGCCGGCTTCGACCTATCGCTGGCCGCCGACGGCGTCGACTACGACCCCGACGGCCGGGCGGTGCTCGGCATCACCCGCACGACCACCACCAAGCCGTTCATCGCCGCGGTGGAGGGCCATGCGGTGGCGGGCGGACTCGAGTTGGCGCTGTGGTGCGACCTGCGGGTGGCGTCGGCGACGGCGGTCTTCGGCGTCTTCTGCCGCCGCTGGGGCGTGCCGCTCATCGACGGTGGCACGGTGCGCCTGCCCCGAATCGTCGGCCACGGCCGGGCGATGGACATGATCCTGACGGGACGGGGCGTCGGCGCCGACGAGGCCCTGGCGTGGGGGCTGGCCGACCGGGCCGTGCCGGCCGGGAGCGCCCGGGAGGCGGCGGTGGCACTCGCCCACGAGATCGCCGCCTTCCCCCAGGTGTGCCTGCGCGCCGACCGGGCGTCGGCGATCGGCCAGTGGGGCCGTCCCCTCGACGAGGCGCTCGCCCGGGAGGCCCACGGCGGCGTGGAACCCCTCCGAACCGAGGCCCGCGAAGGAGCGAGACGATTCGTGCAGGGAGCAGGGCGGCACGGGGCGTTCTGAGCACCGGCCGTTCACCTCCACGACGCGGACGGTTCCACCTGCGGTAACGTGGCGGTTCGCCGACGAAGGCTGGGGATGGACATCGTTCTCGCATACATCGATGCCGGTACGGGGGGCATGCTCCTGCAGGCGCTGGCCGCCGGCGCAGCCGGCCTCTGGCTGCTCGTCCGCACTCGACTGCGGCCCGGCAAGCAGGAACCGGAGTCCTCGGAGACCCCGGCCGAGTAATCGCCGGTGGCCGACTGGCATCGGGTCGCGGCCTCCATCCGTGACCCGGACTCCTGGGTCGAGACCGACGGCACCGTCTTCCGTCGGCACTTCCGCGCCGAGTCGTCGTGGCGGGACGTCGCCGCCGCCGAGGCGGCCGGGCTGTTCGCCTCGCTCGGCGCCGATGGGCTCATCCCCGACCACGAACTGGTGGCGGGCCACGACGGCCCCGGCGAACTCCACACGGCCGCCATCGCCCCGGTCTCGCTGCCGTCGGAGTGGACCTTCGGCATGCTGCGCGATGCCGCCCTCCTCACCCTGGAGGTGAGTCGCCGGGCACTGGAGGCCGGGTTCGAGTTGAAGGACGCCTCGGCGTTCAACGTCGTCTTCGACGGCACCGAACCACGGTTCGTCGACCTCGGATCGATCAGGTCGGGCTACTCGGGTCACTGGCCGGCGTTCTCCCAGTTCCACGACCACTTCGCCAACCCGCTGGTCGCGCTGTCGGAAGGGCTCCCCGTGACGGGCCTCCGTTGGCCGTCGACGGGCGTCCCGCTCGACGTCGTGGCGCCACTCGCCCCCCGCACCGGTGCCGGACGGTCGCTCGTGCGCTCCCGCCTGTGGGCGGAGAAGGTGTCGTCGCGCCTCGGCGACGACGCCCGACGGCGGGTGGCCACCACCGAGGTGCCGCTGCCCAAGACCCTCGCCCTCCTCGACAAGACCCGCCAACGGATCGAACGGATTCCCGAACCGCCCGAGGGCCTGTGGGCGAGCTACGAGCGTCGCCTCCCCTACGACGCCGAGGCCGTCGACCGCAAGGAGCGCCTCGTCGGCGAGTTCGCCGAGGCGGTGGGCGCCGTCGACACGGCTCTCGACGTCGGCTGCAACACCGGCCGCTTCTCGCGCATCGCCTCGGCGACCGCCGGTCGGGTGGTGGCCATCGACACCGACGCCTCCGCGGTCGACGAGCTCTACCGGTCGGCACCGGCCGGCATCTCACCGATGGTCGTCGACATCGCCCAGCCGACGCCGCCCACCGGCTGGGCCGGCCGAGAGCACGCCGGCTGGCTCGACCGCATGCCCACGTTCGACCTCTCGCTGTGGCTGGCCGTCATCCACCACCTGGCCCTGTCCCAGGGGATCCGGTTCGAGCCGCTGGCCGCGTTCGTCGCCGAGCGCTCGACCACGGCGATCATCGAGTGGGTCGCCCCCGACGACCCGCAGGTCGCCGCCATCCGGGCCCGGGACCTGCCCGATTGGTACACCCGCGACGGGCTGGTCGGGGCCCTAGAGGGTGCCGGGTTCTCAATCATGCGGACCGAGCCCGTCTCGGGCACGAGGGAGTTGTGGCTGCTGACCAGGTGACCGCCGAGGCGGCCGCCCCCGAACGCTCGGATCGCCCCTGGACCGGCATCCACACCGCGGCCGCGGTGGCCGCGGTGGGCGGACCGCTGCTGGCGCCCACGTTCGATGCCGCCGACCGATCGTGGACGGCGTCGCCGTTCCCGGCCCTGGCCGCCTGGGTCGTCGTCGGACTGGTGGTGCAGGTCGGTCTCTGGTGGGTGCCGGCACGCCTCGGACGTACCTCGCCCCGGCCCATGTCGATCGTGTGGGCGACCTTCGGGTTCTTCTCGTTCCGCCCGGTCTGGGACTGGGTCGCTGAACGCGACCTGCCCGACGGTCCGTTCGTGGCCGCCGGCATCGGTTCGAAGTCCTCCTCACAAAGGCAAACCGGTGCTATGTTGTCCTTTTCACCAAGGCACACATATGCTACGAAGTCCTCCCCACAAAGACAAACATATGCTATGCTGC
>JBFLKR010000216.1:0-3164 GCA_040883295.1 Acidimicrobiia bacterium | reverse complement strand
TGAACGAGCTCGAGGGTGCCGGTCTCTTGGTGGGCCAGGAGCTGCGTCTGCCCGTCGCGCCCTGAACGCCGTGGCGGTCGGGGAGCCGCCGGGTACCCTCCGCGCCATGCTGTGCCCGCTCTGTGGGGCCGATGACACTCGCGTCGTCGACTCCCGGCCCGCCGACCAAGGCGCCTCCATCCGCCGACGCCGCGCCTGTGGCGCCTGTGGATCGCGCTTCACCACCTACGAACGGGCCGAGGCGGTGCTCCTCGTACGGAAGCGAGACGGTCAGATCGAGCCATTCCAGACCGCCAAGGTGCGGCGGGGGTTCGAGTTCGCGCTCGCCGACCGGCCGATCGCGGCCGACGCCCTCGACGGGATGGTCGAACGGGTGGAACAACATGCTCGCGCCGCCGGCCCGGTGGTCGAGTCCGATGTCATCGGCCGGGCGGTGCTCGCCGAGCTGCGGGGGGCCGACGAGGTGGCCTACGTCCGATTCGCCTCGGTCTACAAGGAGTTCCAGGGCCTGTCGGACTTCGAGCGGGAGTTGGCCGGCCTCGAGGGTGACTGATCAACCGCCGACGCCGTCGAGGGCCCCGTCCAGGGCTGCCGCATCGGCGGTGAGGCGGTCGGCCTGGGCCGCCAGCCACTCGATCGTTGCCCCTCGGGCTGCTTCGAAGGCCGCCACGATCTCGGCGGCATGGTCTTCGGCCGCAGGGTCGTCGCTGCGCAGGGCGACCACGTAGTCGGCAATCGCGGCGTCGAGTTGGGACACCGCCGGCTCGAGTTGGTCGGCGAGGACCGGGTCGGATGCGGCTGCGGCGTCGCGTACCTCCTCCACGACGTCGATCAGGTCGGCCTGCACCGCCTGGACCGTGCCGTCATCCGCGCCGGCCGGGAGCTCGGGCAGCGAAGGGAGTTGGTCGACCCGGAGCCGGGTGGCGAGGGCCGTCGACAGCCCGTCGGAGAGCCAGATCGCGCGGTCGGCGACGACGCCGAACGCGACCCGGCGGGTCTCGAGGGGGTCGGCGAGGTCGACGCCGATGGAGGCAAGTGGGTTCGCCGGCGGTTGTGAGAGGTCGGACAGCCGCAGCGCACGATCGCCAAGATCGGTGATGGTGGCGGCGGCCGCCGACAACTCGATGGCTTCGGCGGTGCCGTCGGTGACGGCGACGATGGCGGCGGGGACGTCGGCCGCGACCGCTCGGGTCTCGTCGAGGGCGACGGCCGCAGAGGCACGCAGGTCGGCGGACCGCTGGTCGAGCCACCAGCCGGTGCCGAGGTAGCCGGTCGCCCCCACCAGGCCCAGGATCAGGATCGTGGCGAGGATCCGCACCCAACCGAACCGTCGGGTGTCGGCGATGGCCGGTTCGACCGGGGGCGGGAACGGCGGAGCGGTGGAGTCGCCCGAGGCCCAGAGTTCCTGAACGAGTCCGGTCGTGGACCGGGTCGGGACGGCAGTGCCCACGGTCGTCGGCACCGGGGTGGGCGGCGGAGCCGGCTCCTGGCGTTGGCGGCGCCGGGCCGGGTGGGGGGCGTCGGTGAAACCGAGCGCCTCGAGGAACGGCGATCGCTTGGGACGGCAGTCGCAGCGGTCGGTCCCGCAGATGTCACATGTCGTCACTGGCGTCACTCCGAGGTCGTCCGCCCGTGGAAGCCCCCGTAGTGTGGTCGATGCGTCATGCAGCTTATCGTCAAACGCCTCGATCGGGACCTGCCGATGCCCGAACACGCCCACCCGGGAGATGCCGGCGTCGACCTGCGCAGCACCGAGCGGGTCGAGTTGGCGCCGGGGGACCGCCGCCTCGTCCCGACTGGTCTCGCCGTGGCGATCCCCGTCGGCTGGGCAGGTCTCGTCGTCCCACGGAGCGGCCTGGCGATCCGCCACGGCATCGGTGTGGTCAACGGACCGGGCCTCATCGACGCCGGGTACCGGGGTGAGGTCAAGGTGGTTCTGGTCAACCACGGTGACGAGCCGGTGACATTCGAGCGGGGCGACCGAATCGCCCAACTGGTGGTGGTGCCGGCCGCCGGCCAGGAACTGGTGGAGGTCGACGAGCTCCCGGGCACGGTGCGTGGCGCCGGCGGGTTCGGGAGCACCGGGACCAGTGGCTGAGGGTTCGGCTTTGGGGGACCGCCGTGTACAATCGGGCGTCCACGCGGAAGTAGCTCAGCTGGTAGAGCGCAACCTTGCCAAGGTTGAGGTCGCGGGTTCGAGCCCCGTCTTCCGCTCCAACGCCGGGGGCGGCAGCAGTCGTCCCCGTCGCCGTGTCCGGGCGGCCGCCACGAGTCGGTCGTCGGGCACCGGGTAGCATCCAGATCAACGGCGACGTGGCCGAGTGGCTTAGGCAAGGGACTGCAAATCCCTCTACCCCGGTTCGATTCCGGGCGTCGCCTCGACAACCGATCCCGGGCGATTAGCTCAGTGGGAGAGCGCTACCTTGACACGGTAGAGGTCGGCAGTTCAATCCTGCCATCGCCCACCCCCGGAAACCCCCCTGAGCCGCAGGGCTTTGGGGGGTTTCTACCGTTCGAGGGGGACCTCCTCACCGCCGGCCATGTGGCCATGCTGTATCCCTTCGATGGTGTTACACCGCTGAGCAAGGCGACTGGTGAGTCGGGACCAGCTGAGGAGGTATCGGACGCGCTCGGCGCCCGATCAAGGACCGATGGGCCGAAGAGGTCATCGCGTGGGCGGGACCAACGACTCTGGTGCTGGTCTACCCGCCGTTCGTACGGTCGGGATGACGCCTCACCGGGAGGATCGACCATGCCCACCATTGCCCGACTGCTCGTGGCAGCTGTCCTCCTCACCGCGTGCGGGTCCGGCGCGGGCGTCGCCTCAGAACAGGACCTCGCCGATCTCGAGGCGACCGTCGAGGAGGTCGCCAACCTGTGTGGCGACCAGGACCAGGACCGTGCCCGCGATCGGGATCGCCTGCGGGACCTGACCGGTGACCAGACCCGGGACCGACTCAGAGACCAGGACATGGATCGCTTCCTCGATGACTGCGAAGGCCTTGCCGTCCGGGAGTCCGACGTCACCGTCGACGGAGACGAGGCGATCGTGCGGGTCCGGTACCGGGCCAGGGGTCGGTCGGGCGAGGGCGACTGCGACTTCCGGTTTGCACGCGGCGACGACGGCCGCTGGGGACTCAGGGAGCTGCCTGGTTGCCCGCTCG
>JBFLKR010000215.1:0-11362 GCA_040883295.1 Acidimicrobiia bacterium | reverse complement strand
CCCTCGTCGATCGCGATCGACTCGTCAGGAACCGGCGACGAGTTGGTCCTCGACGACCGGGGTGCCTTCGGCGTCGTAGACGTAGAAGTCATACGTGCCGACACCCGGCTCACCGACGTCGGTGAACTCCAGCGGACCCGAGGCGCCGTCGTAGTCGATGTCCTCGCCCTCGGCGATGAGGGCGTGGCACTCGGAGTACGTGGTGCACTTCGTGCCGTCCTTGGTCACGCCGTTCATCTCGGCGGCGATGCCGTCGGCAGACCCTGCGACTTCGGCGGCGAGCACCGCGGTCACGAGGCAGTCGTAGGCCTGGGCCGAGAAGATCGACGGTGCTTCGGGGGCGAAGGCCGCGAAGCGATCCGGGAAGGTGGCCTCGCCGTTCTCGGGGCTGGCCGAGGGGGCGGTGCCCTTCACGCCCTCGAGGACGGCTGGATCGTCCGCGGAGACGCCCGGGGTCTCGTTGTCCGGGTTGTCCAGCGCCTCGACGGAGTCCTTGAAGCCGTCGGTGACGTAGATCTGCAGGTCGGCGGGGCCGGCTCCGGCCTCGATCATGGCCTGCATGAGGGCGGCACCCTCGCCGAACGAGATCACGACCACGGCTTCGGGGGCCGCATCGACGACCTGGGCCACCTCGGCGTCGAAGCTCGTCGCCTCGGGGTCGTAGGCGACCGAGGCGACGACATTGCCGCCCGAGTCGGTCAAGGTCTGCTCGACCAGGTCGGCGAAGCCGGCGCCGTACTCATCGTTGCGGTAGACGACGGCGACGTCGACGAAGCCGTCGGAGATGACGATGTCGGCGAGGAGCGGGCCCTGCAGCACGTCCGACGGAGCGGTGCGGAAGTAGAACCCGCCGTCGTCGTAGTCGCTGAAGGCGGCAGCCGTGTTCGAGGGCGAGCACTGGGCGACCTGGGAGCCGGTGATCTTGTCGATGACCGACAGGGACACCCCGGAGGCCGCGGCACCGATGATCAGGTCGACTTCCTCGTTGAGGAGCTGGTCGACGTTGACCGTGGCGACGTCAGGGGACGTGCCGGAGTCGGACTTGACGAGCTCGACCGAACCGCCGGCGGCGTTGATCTCCTCGACGGCCATTTCGATCGGCTTCTCGAGCGCGTCGATGATGCCGGCGAGCGTCCCGGTCTGGGGGAGCAGGGTGCCGACCTTGACGTCGACGGGGACCATCTCCATCGGGGGCTCGGCGGTGGTGGTGGTCTCCTCCTCCGCCTCGGTCGTGGTGGTGTCGGCCGCCTCGGTGGTGTCGGCTGCCTCACCCTCGGTCGTGGTGGTGTCGTCGCCGTCGCCGCCGCCACAGGCCGCCGCCACGAGGGCGAGGGCCGTGAGCAGCGCGATGAGGCGCAGCATGTGCTTCATGGGGTTTTCCTCCTGTGCCAAGGCGCCACCCACGGGTGGCGCCGGCGCCACGATAGCCCGCCGCCCCCGCTCACTCAACGGTCCTCCCCTCAACGCTCCCAGTGTCCTCGCAGCGTCTCGAGCCATCCGTCGGCCACCCGGTCGAAGGGCTCGGCCAACCGCTCGAGCTCCAGCACGAGGCGAGCCGCGGTCACCCGGGCCTGGTCGATCCAGCGCTCCGGGTACCCGAGCAGGTCGCGGTGGTGGTCGAACTCGTCCTCGTCATCGACGAAGACGGTGCCGTCGGCAGTGCGGATCACATCGAGGTCGAGGTCGATCATCGTGGCGACGTCACCGTCGATGGCCGGCGGCACGACGACGTCGATGTACCAGGGGTAGCGCCCGCCATCGTTGCGGACGAGCGTCCACCAGGCGTTGGGCACGAGCAGTTGGAGCGTGGGACGTCGGGCTGAGAACGACGTCGGGGGGTCGGCGTCGGGATCGCCGTCCAGGCCCTTGTGGAACCACGTGTCCGGGGTGGCGCCGAGCCAGAGCCCCCACTCGTCCTCACCGAGCACGGTCATCGGGTCGTGGGACCAGTGGGGTGTGTCGGGGTGCTTCAGGTACTGGATGCGCACGATCGGAAGCCTATGGCGCGGCGACCTCCGGCCGGACCCGAACCACGCCCCCGCTGGGGGCCCCCTCTGCAACCCTGGGTTCGCGGCGGGGCTCGCAGTGGCAACCCTGGGCCGGGGCGGGTGCAGGATGCCGCTACCAGCCCAAGCTTCGAGCGAGCGAGTGGAGTCCTTCAGGAACCGAGATGACCCTCGAGGATCCGTTGCTCGAGCACGGCCAAGTCGTCCCCCGCTTCCACGCCCACGTCGGCCAGCACGTTCCGAAGCCGCTGACACGCCCGGAGCGCCTCCACCCTGCGACCGTGTTCGGCGAGGGTCTCGATCAGCATGTGCCAGAGGTGCTCTCGGTATGGGTGTTCCTCGATCGCCACCTCCAACTCGCCGAGGACCAGTTCGTGGTTCCCCAGCGCGAGGTCGGCCTCGAGACTGAGCTCCATCGTCGCCAGACGCAGTTCGTCGAGTCGGTAGGCCTCCAACCGGAACGCTTCGTCGTCGGCCAGGTCGCCGAACGGGCGACCCCGCCAGAGGCCGAGGGCTTCCCGGCAGAGGCGGGCGCACTCCTTCGGGTCGTCCTTGGCGGCCACGGCCTGTCCGAGGAGGATCTCGAATCGGACCGCGTCGATGGCCCGTGGGTCGATCTCGAGTTCATAGGAGTGGTCGACCCGCACGATCGCGCCGTTGCCCAGGAGCCGCCGGAGATCCGAGATGTAGGACTGCAGGGTGTTGTCCGCCGAGGCCGGCGGATGATCACCCCAGAGCGTCTGCTGGAGGAGGTCGATCGACACCGCGTGGCCGGCGCCGACCGCGAGGGCGGCGAGCACGGCCCGGGCTTGGCGGCCGCCCACCGACCTCGGCCCCTCGGGCGTCACCACGTCGACCGGTCCGAGCACTCGAATCGTGCACTCGTCAGTCATGACCATCCCCTTCGCAGTGGGCGTCCTCCAAGTTCTCTCCCAGCATGGATCCAGCGGTTGCCGGGGCACGACCCGGTTCGGATGCTACGGACCCCAACCGTGCAGGAGGACGATGGGGACGGAGAGTCATCATCGAGACACGAGGGAAAGGAGTTGACATGAAGCTCTTCGAACACGAGGAGACCGAGACGACGCTCGAGCAACTCCCCGAGTTGCCTCATGACGTCGAGGTCCCCGATGACATCAGCTCGATCCGGCACCCGACGACGCCCCGGACGACCGGGGTTCGCTGGATCCGTTGGCTGGCCGCCGTCGTGGTGGTCGGTGTCATCGGCGTCCTGGGAGCGATGTTCCTCTTCGGTGGCGAGACCGAGGACGCCCTCACCATGGACCCCATGGAGCGCTACGGGACCGACAACCCGGTGATCATCTCCGAGGGTGCCGTTCCCGCCGAGGTCGCCGGCTTCATGGACCTGTATGGGACCGACAACCCGGTGATCATCTCCGAGGGTGCCGTTCCCGCCGAGGTCGCCGGCTTCATGGACCTGTACGGGACGGACAACCCGGTGATCATCTCCGAGGATGCCGTTCCCGTGGACACCATGGACCTGTACGGGACCGACAATCCCTCCTTCGTCGACAGGACGTCGATGGAGCGGTACGGGACGGACAACCCCGTCGTGGTCGGGGACTGATCGAGCGTCCATCACACGAACAGGCCCGGGAGTCACGGACTCCCGGGCCTTGTTCACATCGATGCTCTCCGTTGGCGAGCGGGGCTCTCGCCCGGTCAGTCGACGGTCCAGGTGCCCTGGCTGGCGACCAGCTTGGCCAGGTCGCCCTCACCTCGAGCCTCCCGGGCGGCCTCGACCTGGGCCGTGATGGCATGGTCGTAGGTCTCGCGGTCGACGCTGCGGAACACCCCGATCGGGGTCGGTCCGTACGGGCCGTGGCTGAGCCGGGACAGGGCGAAGGCCACGCTCGGGTCGGCCCGGGTGACGTCGTGGACGACGAGTTGGTCGTCGGCGACCTTCGCCCGCTCCACGACCCTGGCCTCGCCGCCATCCATGACCACGCCGAACTCGTCGTCGGGCCCGAAGGTGATCGGCTCGCCGTGGTGCAGGTAGATGCGGTTCTCGGCGCGCTCGGCCTTCCCGGTGAGCTGGATGAACGCCTTGTCGTTGAAGACGTTGCAGTTCTGGTAGATCTCGATGAAGGCCGCCCCGTCGTGCTCGGTTGCTGCCTCGAGGATCTCGCCGGTGTGCTTCGGGTCGGCGTCGATGGTGCGGGCCACGAACGACGCCTCGGCGCCGAGCGCCAATGAGATCGGGTTGAACGGGTAGTCGATCGAGCCCATCGGCGTCGACTTCGTCCGCTTGCCGACCTCCGAGGTGGGCGAGTACTGACCCTTCGTCAGCCCGTAGATCTGGTTGTTGAACAACAGGATCTTGAGGTTCACGTTGCGGCGCAGGGCGTGGATGAGGTGGTTGCCGCCGATCGAGAGGGCGTCGCCGTCGCCGGTCACCACCCACACCGACAGGTCGGGTCGGGTGGAGGCGAGGCCGCTGGCGATGGCCGGGGCCCGACCGTGGATCGAGTGCATCCCGTACGTGTCCACGTAGTAGGGGAACCGCGACGAGCAGCCGATGCCGGAGATGACGACGATCTCCTCCTTGCGCACCCCCATCTGGGCGAAGTGCTTCTGGACCGAGGCGAGGATCGTGTAGTCCCCACAGCCCGGGCACCACCGAACCTCCTGGTCGGTCTGGAAGTCGGACCGGTCGTAGTCGAGGGCCGTCATTGGAGCTCCAGGATCTTCTCTTCGATCTCGTTGACCTTGAACGGGGTGGCATCCACCTTGTTGAGGCCCACGATTGGCCGCAGGAACTCCGCCCGCAGGAGGAAACGGAGTTGGCCGGTGTTCAACTCGGGGACGAGCACCCGTTCGTAGCGCCCGAGCACCTCCCCGAGGTTGGCCGGGAAGGGGTTGAGGTAGCGCAGGTGGGCCCGGGCGACCTTGGTGCCGCGGGCGCGTCGCAGGCGGTTCACCGCCGCCTTGATGGGCGGGTACGACGACCCCCAGCCGAGCACGAGCAGGTCGGCACCGTCGGGGTCGTCGACCTCCAGCGGCGGGATGTCGTGGGCGATGTTGGCGACCTTCCAGGCCCGGACGTCGGTCATCGCCTGGTGGTTGTCCGGGTCGTAGCTGACGTTGCCCGTCACGGCCTGCTTCTCGAGGCCGCCGATGCGGTGCTCGAGGCCGGGCGTCCCGGGCTTGGCCCACGGGCGGGCGAACGAGTCGGAGTCCCGCAGGTACGGCAGGAACGTCCCCTCGGGCCCGTTGGGCACCGTGGCGAATGTCGGCCGGAGGTCCGGCAACGCGTCGAGGTCGGGCAGTCGCCACGGCTCGGAGCCGTTGGCGACGTTGTTGTCCGACAGGAGGATCACCGGCGTCATGTACTTGAGCGCCAGCCGGCAGGCCTCGATCGTGGTCTCGAAGGCGTCGGCGGCGCTGGCGATGGCCACCACGGGGATCGGGGACTCGCCGTGGCGGCCGAAGCGGGCGAAGAGGAGGTCGCTCTGCTCGGGCTTGGTCGGGAGGCCGGTTGAAGGACCGCCGCGCTGCACGTCGATGACGACCAGTGGCAGTTCGGTCATCATCGCCAGGGAGATCGCCTCCGACTTGAGGGCGAGCCCGGGACCGGACGTGCCGGTGACGGCCAGTGCCCCGCCGAAGGCGGCGCCGATGGCGGCGCCCACGCCGGCGATCTCGTCCTCGGCCTGGAAGGTCCGCACGCCGAAGTGCTTGTGCCGGGACAACTCGTGGAGGATGTCCGATGCCGGGGTGATGGGATAGGTGCCGTAGAAGAGGTCGAGGTCGGCGAGCTTGGCCGCCGCGACCAGGCCCCAGGCGGTGGCGGCGTTGCCCGAGACGTTGGTGTAGGTGCCGGGCTCGAGGCGGGCCGGCTCGACCGTGTAGGTGGTCCGCAGCGCCTCGGTGGCCCAGCCGTAGTTGTACCCACCCTTGAACGCCTCGATGTTGGCGGCCGCCACCTCGGGGTTGTTGGAGAACTTCTCCTCGATCCAGGAGATCGTCACCTCGGGCGGCCGGTTGAAGAGCCAGGCCATCACGCCGAGGGCGAGCATGTTCTTCGAGCGCAGGACGGCCCGGCCGGTCACCCCGGTGCCATCGACGGCATCCTTGGTGAGTCGCTCCATCGGGATCTTGATGACCTTGTACGAGGCGAGCGAGTCGTCTTCGAGCGGGTTGGCCTCGTAGCCCGCCTTCTCGAGGTTGCGCTCGTCGAAGGCGTCCGTGTTGACGATCAGCGTCCCGTTGGGGCGCAGGTCCTCGAGGTTCGTCTTGAGGGCGGCCGGGTTCATCGCCACGAGCACGTCGGGTTGGTCCCCGGCGGTCAGGATGTCGAAGTCGGCGATCTGGACCTGGAACGACGACACCCCGAACAGCGTGCCCTGGGGGGCCCGGATCTCGGCCGGGAACGAGGGGAAGGTGGCCAGGTCGTTGCCGAACAGCGCCGAGGCGTCGGTGAACCGGGTGCCGGCCAGCTGCATGCCATCGCCGGAGTCGCCGGCGAACCGGATCACGACCTTGTCGAGGGTCTCGGGGGAGGCGTCGTGGTCGTGGAGTTCTTCGAGTTGGTCCGTCACCGTTGGTCCCTGATGGCTCACGGGGCCACTGGGCCCCAGTCGCGCGGCATTCTCCCACAACTGCGCCACTGTCCGTGCGACCCCCCGCAGTAGCGTGACCGACAGCGATTCCGGAGGTCCCGATGCCCGACGACGTCTACCTGATCGATGCCTGTCGCACGCCGATCGGCAAGCTCGGTGGGGTGCTCGCCCGGGTTCGTCCGGACGACCTGGCGGCCCACGCCATGGGCCGGCTCATGGCTCGCAACCCGGCCGTCGACCCGGCCGAGGTCGAAGACGTCCACTGGGGGGCGACGAACCAGGCGGGTGAGGACAACCGGGACGTGGCCCGCATCGCCTGGTTGCTCGCCGGCCTCCCGCTCGAGACGGGTGGGGTGACGGTCAACCGTCTGTGCGGGTCGAGTCTGCAGGCGACGATCCAGGCGGGCCACGCCCTCGCCGCCGGCTGGGGAGACGTGGCCGTCGCCGGCGGCAGCGAGTCGATGAGTCGGGCGCCGTTGGTCATGATGACCAAGCCGACGGCCGCCTATCGCCCGGGTCTCCCCGAGATGGCCGACACCACCCTCGGCTGGCGGCTGGTGAACCCCCGCTGGCGCGACCGGTACCGCACCCTCCAGATGGGCGAGACCGCCGAGGAGGTCGCCGACCGGTGGGGGATCGGCCGCGAGGAGCAGGACCGGTTCGCCCTCGCCTCCCACGAGCGAGCCCTCGCCGCCATCGAGGCGGGCCGGTTCGCCGACGAGATCGAGCCCCTCGAGGCACCGCAGGACGACCGGGGTCGCGACGTGCTCCTCGTGGACACCGACGAAGGACCTCGGGCCGACACGAACCTCGAGGCGCTCGGACGCCTCCGGCCGGTCTTCCGCGAGGGCGGCACCGTCACGGCCGGGAACGCCTCCCAGATGAACGATGGGGCGGCGGCGGTGCTGTTGGCGACAGGGGTGGCGGTGGAGCGCCTGGGCCTGGAGCCGATGGCCCGCATCGTCTCCTCGGCGGTCGCCGGCGTCCACCCCGACATCATGGGCACCGGCCCCATCCCCGCGACCCGCAAGGCGCTCGACCGGGCGGGCCTCACGATCGAGGACATCGGCCTCGTCGAGCTCAACGAGGCGTTCGCCGCCCAGGCGATCGCCTGCGAGCGCGAACTGGGGCTCGACCACGAGATCGTGAACGTCAACGGGGGCGCCATCGCCAACGGCCACCCGCTGGGGGCCTCGGGAGCCAAGATCCTCACCACCCTGCTCTGGGAGATGCGCCGGCGAGAGGTGCGCCACGGGCTCGCCACCATGTGCATCGGCGTCGGCCAGGGCGTGGCCCTCGTGGTCGAGCGGGTCTGACCCCTCGGGAGATCGATCCTGGCCGGCGCCGTCGGGGCCGGCTCGCTAGGCCGGGTGCTCGACCAGGTCCAGTCCGCCGCGTGCCCAGCGCACGAGCGGCACCACGCCCACCGCCACCGGGAGCACCCAGAAGAAGATCCGGTGGATGAAGACCGCCGCGGCCACGGCGTCGACGTCGACCACGACCTGGTCGGCCGAGCCGAGCGCCCAGATGAACACCATCTCGACGGCCCCGAGGCCTGCCGGGACCATCGGGGTCATCGACGCGAGCAGTGACACGGCGTAGACCGCCGCCAGCAGGGTCGTCGGCACGACGTCGGTCCCGACCCCGATCGACCGAAAGGCGACCACCAGGCCCACGAATCGAACGACGTGGGCGCCGACGGCGAACCCGAGCGACCCCGGCCAGTGGTTGGCGAGCGTACGGACCAACTGGTCCCGGAATCCCACGGTCACGTCCTCGAGGTCGCGGCGCGGTTCCCGACCGAACACGGGGAGGAGTCGGTCGGCCGTGGCCTGGATCGCTCGACCGAGCCATCGGGCGAACCCCTCGAAGGCGAGCATCCCCGCGATGGCCGCCGCGCCGGCGACGGCCGCGCCCACGACGAGCACCGTCACCAGGACGACACGCTCGCCCGGTGTGCCGACCGCCACCCAGTAGACGAGGACGAGGAGCGGCGTGATGATCTTGACCGCGAGGGTCATCAGGCCGCCGACGAGAACCCCGGCGCCGGCGGCCTCGCTCTCGACACCGAAGGCCCGATACATCCCGAAACGTGTGAGCACGTCCCACGGGGCGGGGATGACGCTGCCGACGGTCATGCTCCCGAGGAAGGCTCGCCACCCGGCGACGACACCGAGTCCCGGGATGAGCGTCGTCATCACGCCCGCCTCGACGAGCGACCAGACGATGCCGAGTGCGGCGAGGACGAGGATCTGCCACGGTGCGAGCGCCAGCATGGCGTCCCAGACGTCGCCGTAGTCGACGACCTGCGGGAGCAGCCAGCCGAACAGCAGGATGACCAGGGCGGCGGGCAGCGCCGTCCGCCACCACTGGATCCGCTTCGGACGCTCCCCCCGGTTCTCAGCCACCCAACCACCATGGTTCGGTCGGGTGCCTCGTCCCGGCCAGGCCCTCGCGCTCGAGGCGGCGTCCGACGGCGATCAGCGTCTCCTCCGCCCACCACGGGGCCACGAGTTGGACCGAGGGTGGCGGGGAGCCGTCCTCATCGACGAGCGGCAGGGAGATGGCCGGCGTCCCGAGCACGTTGACGAGGGCGGTGAACCACGAGAGGGCCGGTCGGTAGCCGGCGGTGGAGCCGTCCACCGACACCTCGTCGACGCCGATCGTCTTGGTCATCACGCCGACACTCGGGGTCGCCAGGAGGTCGACGTCGGTGAATGCCCGCCGCGCGAGGTCCTTCATCGCCGACTGCCAGGCCAGGGCGTCGACGAGGTCGTCGACGCCCACCTCGAGCGCCCGTCGCACCCGCGCCCCCACCTCCTCGCCATAGGGGCGGCCCTTGGTGATCCACTCGCGATGGACCCGGGCCACCTGGGCGCCGGCGAGATCGTCGAGGCGGCCGAACGGCGCGAGATTGGGCAGGTCGACGTCGACGACCTCGAATCGCAGGTCCTCGGCGGCGGCGAGGAACCGGTCGAAGGCGTCCAGGACGGGGCGGTCGACGGGGCCCGAGCCCACCCACGGACGGGGGACGCCGAGCCGGAGCGGCACGTGGGCGGCCCGGGGCATCGGGGCGCCGTGGACCGACCAGGGGTCGGCCGGATCGGGCCCTCGCATGGCCCGGAACCCCAGGTTGAGGTCCTGGACCGACGCCCCGATCGGGCCGACGGTGTCGAGCGACGCGGCCAGCGGGAGGACCCCCGTCAGGGGCAGGGCACCGTGGGTCACCTTGAGGGCCATCACCCCGCACAGCGCGGCGGGGACCCGAACGGACCCGCCGGTGTCGGTGCCGATGGCGACCGGTGTGAGCCCGGCGGCGACCGCCGCCGCCGATCCGCCCGACGAGCCACCGGGCGAGGTCTCGGGATCCCACGGGTTCCGCACCGGTCCGAACCAGTCGTTCTCGGAGGAGAACCCGTAGGCGAACTCGTGGAGATTGGTGCGCCCCACGATGACGGCCCCGGCGGCCTCGAGGCGCTCGGTGACCGTGGCCGATGCCTCGGCTTCGTGGCGGTAGAAGCCCGACCCGGCGGTCGTCGTCTCCCCCTCGTGGTCGATGAGGTCCTTGAGGGCGATCGGCACCCCGGCCATCGGGCCGGGGTCCTCGCCGCGGGCGACGACGGCGTCGATCTCCGCGGCCCGAGCGAGGGCTCGTTCGGGGTGGACGGCCGTGAAGGCGTTGAGGTCGGACGCGTCGATGGCCTCGAGGGCGAGGCCCACGACCTCGACGGCGGGATGCTCGGCGGCCCTGACGGCCTTGGCGATGGCGTTGGCCGGCATGCCGGGACGCTACCCCGGCCGTGGGTGGTCGCCGTCGCTCACCAGTCGATGGGGCGACCCGTCGGGAAGACCATCACCCACAACCTCCCGGCCGGCACCTCGAGGGTGGAGCCGTCGGCGGCTGCGAGGGAGAAGGGGATGTCGTCGGTGCCCCGCGCCCAGGTCCCCTCGGCCACCTCGCCACCGTGGAAGACGAGCGCTCTGCCCGACCCGACGGTGTCCTGTGCGGGGACGCAGGAGCCGCTGCCGGACGGGCAGGCGCTGTAGCGGGGGGCCTCGAGCACGACCAGCGTGTCCGCCGCGATCTGGCCCGTCTCGTTGCCGTCGCGGGATCGCCAGGTGTGGGCGTTGGCGCCGGTGAACCGCAGGTACTGGTCGTTCTGGTACTTCCAGGCGACGTCCGGCTGGAGGCTCGACCAGCCGAGGGTGATCTCGGTGGCCGACTCGGTGTCCGTCAGCTCGCCCCACGTGAACAGCGGCTCGGCCGGCGGCTCGTCGGCATAGCCCCGCTCGTCGGCGTAGGCGCGGTACAACTCGGTGTCGCCGTAGAGGTTGTGGGGGGCGGACCGGAAGCCGACCCGGGTGGTGGCGGGCCGGACCTCACCGATCATCGGGACCCCGGCCGAGCGGATGATCGACTGGATCCACGGCTGGCCCCCGGAGAAGGCGAGTGGCCCGTCGGTGATCGCCACGAGGGTGGGGTCGGTGGGTCGTCCCGAGCGGATGGGCCCCACGAAATCGACGTCGGTGTGGTGGTACAGCGCGATGAAGCGGGTGAGGCCGCCCTCCACGAGCAGCTCCCACACCGCGTCGGCCTGCTCGATCCCCGACTGGGGTCGGGCGTTGGGGTGGTTGTCGATCTTGACCGCCATCACCCGGCGATCCAGCTCGGCGCCCTCGGGCACCGCCAGCCCGTTGAGCGGCGACGGCGGACCGGCGGCGACCGTCGTGGTGGTGTCGTCGGCTTCGGTGGTGGTGGTGGTGTCGTCGGCT
>JBFLKR010000214.1:0-4637 GCA_040883295.1 Acidimicrobiia bacterium | reverse complement strand
TGAGGTCGCCGATCTCCACCACGACGCCGTCGGCCGTCGTGGCCGTCATGCCGGCGAACTCGGCCCGCACGACGCTCGGACACTCCCCGGCGGCGGCGGAGTCGGCGTACGAGAACGACGTCGCGGACAGCTCCATGCGCTCCTCGACGTGGGGGATCGGCTCGCCCTCCTCGTACACGTCGTCGCAGTGACCGGCCATCAGGTCGGTGCCGACCTCGAGGACCGCCTCCCAACCGGGATGGGGGAGGGAACCGGGGGCCGGTGGGGCCTCGT
The DNA here is from genome assembly GCA_040883295.1 of Acidimicrobiia bacterium. GTDB lineage: Bacteria > Actinomycetota > Acidimicrobiia > Spongiisociales > JAENVV01 > JAHEFX01. The sequence continues at coordinate 4,364 of JBFLKR010000214.1, read as the reverse complement.
CGGCCATGGCGTAGACCTTCACCGCCACGGTCTGGCCGACGTCGGAGACGGCGAACCCATACCCGCAGGGCCAGCTCTCGGTGAGCGTGGAGGCGTCGATGCGATCGGCCGCGTCGGGTCCCGACGCACAGGCGGACACGATCACGGAGACGATGAACAGCAGTGGCCACTTCATGGCAGTTGGACGACGGCGGTCGGCTTCCGGTTCCGGAGAGACCAACGCCCCACGGCCTCCTACCCTTGCGTCGTGTCCCGTCTCCCCGTCGTCGCCGTCGTCGGACGGCCGAACATCGGCAAGTCGACGCTCGTCAACCGCATCGTCGGTCGGCGAGAGGCCGTCGTGGAGGCCGAGCCGGGGGTGACGCGCGACCGGCGCGAGTTCACGGGGGAGTGGGTGGGACGTCGGTTCGTACTCGTCGACACCGGGGGCTGGCAGGCCAAGGGCGACGAGCTCACCGAGGACATCGCCGACCAGGCCGAGGCGGCCATCGCCGCCGCCGACGTCGTGGTCTTCGTGGTCGACGCCACCACCGGGCTGAGCCCCGACGACGAGGGCGTCGCCCGCCTGCTGCGAGGTGCCACCCAACCCGTGATCCTCGCGGCCAACAAGGTCGACGGCCCCGCCCAGGAAGCGTGGCTGTCCGACCTCTGGGCGCTCGGGGTCGGTGGGCCGATGCCGATCTCGGCCCTGCACGGCCGGGGCATCGGCGATCTCCTCGACCGCATCGTCGACGCCTTGCCGGAGGGCGACTGGGACGAGGACGACGAGGAGTCGGGTCCCCCGCGGCTGGCGATCGTGGGGCGGCCCAACGTCGGCAAGTCGACCCTGCTGAACCGCCTGGTGGGTGAGCAGCGGGTGCTGACCTCGCCGGTGCCCGGCACGACGCGGGACCCGATCGACGTGGAGGTCGAGGTCGACGGGGAGCGATACGTCCTCGTCGACACGGCCGGGATCCGTCGCGCCCCCAAGATCGGGGAGCGCTCCGAGTACTACGCCGTCCAGCGGGCCCGGCGGGTGCTCGCCGACGCCGACGTCGCCCTCCTGGTCGTCGATGCGACGGAGGGGGCCACCCAGGGCGACCAGCGGATCGCCGAGGAGGCCGCCGCGGCCGGGGCCGGCCTCGTGATCGTGGCCAACAAGTGGGACGCCGTGGACGAGGACACTCGTCTCTGGGCCGAGGACTCGATCGGCGACCGACTCGGCTTCGTCGGGTGGGCACCGGTCCTGCGACTCTCCGCCCTCACGGGTGGGCGCATCGGCCGCCTCGGCGCCGCCGTGGAGATGGTGCTCGACCACCGGGCGATGCGAATCCCCACCCCCGAACTCAACCGACTCGTGCGCAGCTGGCAGGCCGCCCACCCGGTCCCGGTCCGCAAGGGGCGTCGGGCGACGATCCAGTACGCGGTCCAGGCCGGCACCGAGCCGCCGACGATCGTCCTGTTCGTCTCCGGCGGGGACCTCCCCGACGACTACCTGCGGTTCCTCGAGAATCGGCTGCGAGGCACGTTCGACTTCGTCGGCACCCCGGTTCACCTCGTGGCGAGGCGGAAGCGGCGCTCGTGAGCAACGGTCGACCCGACCATGGGGCCGGGGAGGAGCCGACCGAGGAGCCGCCGCCGATGCCCTTCTCGTTCAAGCTGGTGGTCGTGCTCGGTGGGCTGTACCTGCTGTGGCGGGCCGTCCAGCTCGTGCTCTGCCTGCCGAGCCTCTTCAGCGGCCAGGACTGTCCGTTCCTCTGAGCCGGGTCTGCCGCCCGGCGGTACGACGGTACGACCGTACGTGAACACTCTGTTTCAGCGGACGGCGGTACCGGAGCGTGACGATGCGATACCGAAGTACCGTTGTACCGGCGTACCGCTGTACCCTGCGCGCTTCACGGGCTGTGGCGCAGCTTGGTAGCGCACCAGTCTGGGGGACTGGGGGTCGCCGGTTCAAATCCGGCCAGCCCGACGGATGGGGTCCGCCGACGACGTCGGCGGACCCCTTTCGCGTCCGGGTGAGGTCAGGCCAGCCGACCCCGGAGTGTCCGCAGAGCGGACGGGTGGTTGTTGGTTCCCTCATCCGACGTTTAAGGTGCCGCCGTCGGCCCGGTGCCCCTGCCGCGGTCGGCTTATCAGCGATACTGGAGGAAAGCAACGGTGATCGAATCATCGAAGCGTCACCTGCTGAAGTTCGTGGCTCTCCTGGCGGTTCTCGCCATGATTGCCGCGGCCTGCGGCGGTGACACCACCGACACCACCGAGGCCGAGGGCGGTGACACCACGACCACCACTGAAGGTGAGTCGGGTGACACCACCACGACCGAAGGTGAGGATGGTGGGGACGAAGGTGGCGAGCCGAGCGCCGGTGGCACGTATGCCATGGGCATGACCTCGGACATCACCACCACCAACTACTGGACCTACCTGGGCGACGGCGCTTCTGGCACCGTCTACGCGCAGTACGTGAATGCACCGACCGTTCGTGGTCTGTACGGCATCGACCTGCCGAGCCTGGCCGTGGTGCCCGACCTCGCCGTGGCGGGCCCCCCGCCCGAGCCGGTCGAGGGTGACGGCGGTTGGACCGTGACCGTCGAGCTGACCCCGGACCAGACCTGGTCCGACGGCTCGCCGCTCGACGCCAACGACGTCGTGTTCACCTACGAGACCTCTCGCGACCTCGGCCTCTCCGGCACGTGGCTCACGATGTACCCGTACGCGGACACCCAGTCCCCGCAGCTGCTCTCGGTGGAGGCGACGAACGACCTGACGGTCGTCTACACCTTCTCCGAGCGGCCGGGCCTGGGCACGTGGCCGCACAACGTCGGCGTGAACGCCATCATGAGTGACGAGTACTGGGGCCCCATCGTCGAAGAGGCCAAGGGCACCGACGATCCGGTCGCCACGCTCTACGGCGCCGACGGCGTGGGAGCGGTTTCGGCCGGCTCCCTGATCCTCAACAACTACGAGCAGGGCGCCTTCGTCGAGTCCGTGGCCAACGAGAACTACGGTCTCAGCGGTCAGGCCACCACCGTCTTCGACAGCGGTGGCGTCAACATCGACGGCACCGACTACGGCGACGTGTCGGGCGAGGTCATCGCCGAGTACACGACGGGTCCCTTCGTCGACAACGTCACCTACTCGATCTACAGCGACCAGAACCTTGCGGTGACGGCGCTCATCGAGGGTGAGATCGACTACTGGATCAACCCGCTCGGCATCGGCACCGGTCTGCGTGAGCAGGTCCTCAACGCCGAGGGCATCACCACGATCGCCAACCCGACCAACGGCATGCGGTACGCCGCCTTCAACCTGAACAAGAGCCCGTTCTCCTACGTGGAGTTCCGTCAGGCCCTGGCCCTCATGGTCGACAAGGAGTTCCTGACCCAGAACGTGCTCCAGGGCGTGGCGTTCCCGATGTACCTCATGGTGCCCGAGGGCAATGCCAAGTGGTTCAACGAGGAGCTCGCCGAGGAGATCAAGTCCCAGTACGTCGGCAAGTCGACGCAGGATCGCCTCACCGAGGCCGTCCAGCTGCTGAAGGACGCCGGGTTCACCTGGTCGGGCGAAGAGCCCTCCTTCGACGAGGAGCTCAACGTGGTTCGGAACGGCTCCGGCCTGACCGACCCCGAGGGTGTCGCGGTCGAGGACATCGAGGTCCTCGCTCCGGCCGCCTCGTACGACCCGCTCCGCTCCACGGCCTCGCTGTGGATCGAGACCTGGCTCGAGATGCTCGGTGCGCCGGCCACGGCCAACCCGACCGACTTCAACACGTTGGTCGCCAAGGCGTACACGATCGACGAGAACGGTGTCGGCGACTTCGACATGTACCTGCTCGGCTGGTCGCTGGGCAACGCTGCCTTCCCGACGTTCCACGAGTCCTTCTGGCACAGCCGGAACTCGCTGAACAACAACCCGGACGGCAACAACGCCCCGCAGTACCAGAGTGAGGAGTTCGACGCCGCCGCCGATGCGATCATCAACGCGGCGACGGAGGAAGAGGCCTTCGAGGCCATGTCCGAGGCGGAGCGCCTTCTGGCCACGGACCTTCCCTACATCGTGCTCTTCGACACGCCGATCACCGAGTCGTTCAACTCCGAGTTGAACTTCCCGTTCACGTCGACCCTCTCGGGTCTGCAGTTCGGGTCCGGCTTCCCCGGCGTGGTCAGCAAGTAACCGACCGACTACCAACGTGAGGGGTGGGGGCGTTGCGGCGCCCCCACCCTCCACGATCCGGCCAAGCGGGCCGATGCCGCCGAGCGGGGCATCGCCACCCGACACCACGACCGCTCGAGGCACCAAGAACCCATGTGGATGTTCATCCTGAAGCGCCTCGGCCAGATGGTCCTGGTGTTCTACATCTTCCTCGCACTGCTGTACTCGCT
>JBFLKR010000213.1:0-4493 GCA_040883295.1 Acidimicrobiia bacterium | reverse complement strand
GGTCGCCGCTTCTGGGCGGTCCCGACCGGGGCGTGGCGCTTCCTGTGGCCGAAGACGAACCGGATCGTGGTCGCCGTCCGCGAGTCGCAGATCATCGCCGAGGTGGGCGAAACCGTGCCGGGCGACGCGGCCCAGGGCCAGTACCTGTGACCCGAATTCCTCGGCGACTCACCGGCGCCGTCCCCTACCGTCCCCGGCCATGACCGACGGACGCCGTCGCCGCCGCCTCACCGCCACCGTCACGGACCTCGACGTCGCGCGCCAGCGCGCCCTCGTCGTGGGCGTGGCGCTGCCCGACATCGACGTCACCGCTGCCGAGCGGAGCCTCGATGAACTCGAGTTGCTCACCGCCACTGCCGGCTCCGAACCGGTGGAGTCGGTGCTCCTGCGCCGTCACGCCCCCGAACCGTCGACCTTCGTGGGCTCGGGCCAGCTCGACGAACTGGTCGCCGCGGCCGAGGACCTCGACATCGACGTCGTGGTCTTCGACAACGACCTGTCCCCCGGCCAGCAGCGGAACCTCCAGCGCCGGTTCCACTGCGACGTCGTCGACCGGGTCGCGGTGATCCTCGACATCTTCGCCCAGCACGCCACCTCTCGGGAGGGCATGGCCCAGGTGGAGCTGGCGCTGCTCCAGTACCACTTGCCACGCCTGCGGGGCAAGGGGACCGAGCTGTCGCGACTCGGCGGCGGGATCGGCACCCGGGGCCCTGGCGAGACCAAGCTCGAGACCGACCGACGGCGGATCCTCGACCGCATCGCCAAGCTCCGGCGGGAGCTGACCGACCTCGCCGCCACCCGGGAGACCCAATCGAAGGCCCGGCGGCGTAGCGCCCACCCGCTCGTCGCCCTCGTCGGCTACACCAATGCCGGCAAGTCGTCGCTCATGAACCGGTTGACCGAGGCCCACGTGCTCGAGCGCGACCAGCTCTTCTCCACCCTGGGCTCGACCGTGCGCCAGCTGCGCCTGCCGTCGGGACAGGAGGCGCTGCTGAGCGACACCGTCGGCTTCGTCCAACGGCTTCCCCACCAGTTGGTGGAGGCGTTCCGGTCCACCCTCGACCAGATCGCCGACGCCGAGCTGCTGCTGCACGTCGTCGATGCCTCGGACCCCGACCTCGCGAACCACGTCGGCGCGGTCCGCGAGGTGCTCGCCGAGATCCCCGGCGCCATCGAGCTGCCGGAGCTCCTCGTCCTCAACAAGGCCGACCTCACCGACGAGACCGCCCTGCGTCGGTTGCAGAACCTGTACCCCGACGCCGTCATCACCTCGGCACGCACCGGCCTCGGCCTGGGGACGCTCGCCGAGCGGATCGAAGGATTCTTCGACGACCGGTCGGTCGAGCTGCGGGTCCTCCTCCCCTATGACCGGGGCGACCTGCTGGCCTCACTCCATCGCGATGGCCGGGTCCTGAAGACCGAGCCGACCGACGACGGGATCGCCGTCACCGCCCGGGTCCAACCGGCGGTCGCCCACCGCTACCAGTCGTTCGCCGGCTGACTCAGCCGGGATAGGCCTCGTGGGCGGCGACCGCCGCCCCGACGATGCCGGCATAGTTGCGCAGCTGGGCCGGCACCACCTCGACGGGGACGTCCAGGAGCTCGGCGAAGGAGTCCCACTCCTTGCTGATGCCGCCGCCGAACACGACGAGGTCGATGCCGAGCACGAAGTCGACGTGGGACAGGTACTCGCTGATGCGCTCCGTCCACGCCTCCAGCGGGAGCTCGTTGCGCAGCTTCCCGGACACGTAGTGCTCGGCGTCACCGCCGTGGAACTCGATGTGACCGAGCTCGGTGTTGGAGGCGAGGATCCCGTCGACGAACAGCGCCGACCCGATCCCGGTGCCGAACGTGAGCACCGCCACCGTGCCGCCACGGGACCGACCAGCACCGAACCGCATCTCGGCGATGCCGGCGGCGTCGGCATCGTTGATCACCAGCACGTCGCGGCCGGTCGCCTCGGCGAACAACGCTCGGGCGTCGGTGCCGATCCACGACTGGTCGATGTTGGCCGCCGACCAGACGACGCCGTCCCGTACGACACCGGGCACCGTCACGCCGACCGGGCCGGGGACCCCCTGGATCCGCACGATCTCGGCCACCACCTCGGCACAGGCCGAGGGCGTGGCCGGTTGGGGGGTCTTGATCTTCGTGCGGTCCTCGTGGGTGCCGGCCACGGGGTCGACCGGAGCGCCCTTGATGCCGGACCCGCCGATGTCGATGCCGAGCAACGAGCGTGCCATGGTCGCCCGAGGATAGGCCGCGAGGGCGTGGGGCTACCCTCGCCGCCCATGGCACCCGAAGCAGACATCGGCGTCGTCGGCCTCGCCGTCATGGGCCAGAACCTGGCCCTCAACCTCGCCGACCACGGCCACGACGTCGCGGTCCACAACCGCACGGCGTCGGTGACCGAGGAGTTCATGGCGAGCGCCGGGGACGATGCCGGCCTGGTGGCCGCCCACGACCTCGAGGGCCTGGTCGCCACGCTCCGGCCGCCCCGGCGGGTGCTGCTCATGGTCAAGGCCGGGGACCCGGTGGACGCCGTCCTGTCCCAGCTGGTGCCGCTGCTTGGGCCCGGCGACGTCGTCATCGACGGCGGCAACAGCCACTACCCCGACACGGCCCGACGGGTCGCCGAGCTCGCCGAGGCCGGCATCCACTTCGTCGGGGCCGGGGTGTCGGGCGGCGAGGAGGGCGCACGCCGCGGGCCGTCCATCATGCCGGGAGGCGACCCGGCCGCCTGGCCGATCGTGGGGTCGATGCTCCAGTCGATCGCAGCGGTCGCCCCCGACGGACAGCCGTGCTGCGACTGGGTCGGGCCCGGCGGCGCCGGCCACTACGTGAAGATGGTCCACAACGGCATCGAGTATGGCGACATGCAGGTCATCGCCGAGGCCTACGGCCTCATGCTGGCGATGGGCATGGACCATGCGGCGATGGCGGACGTGTTCGAGGACTGGAACGACGGGGTACTGGAGTCGTTCCTCATCGAGATCACGGCCTCGATCCTCCGCCACCTCGACACCGACGGCACCCCGCTGGTGGAGTCGATCCTCGACGCCGCCGGCCAGAAGGGCACCGGGAAGTGGACGGCGATCTCGTCGCTGGAGCTCGGGATGCCGGTGACCCTGGTCGCCGAGGCCGTGTACGCCCGCATCGTGTCGGCGTTCAAGGAGGCCCGGGTCCGGGCGTCGGCGGTGTTGGCGTCGGGCACCGACCATCGCCCCGACGCATCGATCGACGACCTCCGCGATGCGCTGTACGCCTCCAAGATCGTCTCGTACACCCAGGGCTTCCTGTTGCTGGATGCGGCGTCTGCCGAGCACGGGTGGGGGCTCGACTTCGGTCGTATCGCCTCGCTCTGGCGGGAGGGCTGCATCATCCGGGCGGCATTCCTCGACGACATCACCGCCGCCTACCGCCGGGAGCCGGAGCTCGAGTCACTGCTGCTGGGCCCGTTCTTCACCGAGGCGGTGGCGGCGGCCCTGCCCGGGTGGCGACGGGTGGTCTCCGAGGCAGCCCTGTCGGGGTCGCCGGCACCGGCCTACTCGTCGGCGCTGGCCTTCTACGACGGGTACCGGTCGGAGCGGACGACGGCCAACCTCATCCAGGCCCAGCGGGACTTCTTCGGGGCTCACACGTACGAGCGGGTGGACCGCCCCCGCGGCGAGTTCTTCCACACCGACTGGACCGGCACCGGGGGCCCGACCACCGCCGGCAGCTACCAGGCCTGAGCCGAACCCAGGGTTCTGTGACGCGCCCTCTGGGCTACCCAGGGTTCGGTGACGCGCCAGCGCGCCACCCAACCCGGAGAACGACCCCCTTCCCGAGACGCAGTCGCTGTGGCCGAATGGGCCCATGTCGATGGCAACCCTTCTGGTGCTCGCCTCCCGCCAAGGCGGCGTGGTCCTCCGAGCCCAACTCGCCGACCACGGGGTCAGCCCCGCCGCCGCCAACCGACGCGTCGATCGAGGCGAGTGGCAACGAGTGTCCGACGGCGTGTACCGCGTCCTACCGCCCGAGGATGACCTCGATCTTCTCCGATCGGCCTGCGTCGCACTTCCCGCCGTGGTTTCCCACGGCTCGGCAGCCCTGGTGCACGGATTCGTCGATCGACCTCCCCCGCGTCCACGGGTCATCGTCCCGGCCTCGGCCACCCACTCATTCCCCGGTGTCGACGTACGACGCAGTGGGGGCCTCGATGCATCGCAGGTGACGAGAGTCGACCGGCTGCCCATCACGACACCCGCACGCACGCTCGTCGACCTGGCCGCCGACCTCGAGCCCGTGGCCTGGGGGGACGTCGCCGACCGGGCGCTCGGGCGGCGGAAGGTGGCGGCATCCGAGTTGCACCGGTTGGCCGACCTGCTGTGTGGGCGAGGGCGTCCGGGATCGACCACGATCCGGACCTACCTCGAGGACCCATGGCTGGGTGCGAGTCGGTTGGAGCGACGGGCCCTCCGGCTGTTGGCCGAGGCCGGGCTGCCGCCGCC
>JBFLKR010000026.1:0-5862 GCA_040883295.1 Acidimicrobiia bacterium | reverse complement strand
TGGTCGCGAAGGGCCGCCGAGGCGGCCGCCACCTCCTCGTCGGTGGCGTGGGGACCGGGGCCACGGCCGCGATAGGGGTCCGGGACGAGCGTGGAGCGGCCATGGCGGGCGAGGTGGCGAGCCAGCGCCTTTTCGAGCGAGCCGATCCCCCGAGCCCCCGGGAGCAGGATCACGCTCGGCCAGGCCCCGAGCCCGTCGGGACGGGCGAGATAGCCCGCGAACTCTCCCGCCCCCAGGAGGACGGGGACGGCGCCGTAGATGATCGAGTGGCTGCCTTCGCTGGGGGGTACGGCCACGGGTGCGCTCCGGGGGGTCGAACGGACGTGAAAAGGATACCGCCGGTGCCCCTATGTGCCCGGCAGCTCAGTCGACGGCGCGGAGCTCGCGCACCTCACCGGAGCGGAGGACGACGATGCCATCGTCGGTCTCGACGACGAGTCCCCCGGTCTCGTCCACGTCGACGGCCCGCCCCTGGCCGTCCGGGAGCCACGCCACCCGCCGGCCGATCGTGTGGCTCTTCGCCCGGTACTCGGCCCGGCCCCAGCGCTCGGGCCCCTCGGCGGCACGCCGGAGGAGATCGTTCGCCCAGGCTCCTCCGATCTCGACGACCGCCTCCGATCCCGGGTCGTCGACCCCGAGCGCCGCCATGCCGTCGGGCGCGTCGGGCCACCACAGGTTCATGCCGAGTCCGACGACCACCCCGCCGTCGACGCCCTCGGCGAGGATCCCGCCGACCTTCCCGCCGGGTCGCACGAGGTCATTGGGCCACTTGAGCTCGACGTCGGCCACGTCGGTGGCGGCGAGGCCGGCCACCAACCCCAGCGTGGGCAGCGAGGCCGATGGCCACCCGGGCCGCCAGGCGACCGACACCGCCACCGACCGCGGGGCGGACACCCAGTCGGCGCCGCGGCGGCCCCGCCCGCGGGTCTGGTGGTGGGCGACCACGACCACGGGATCGGGCCCGAGGAGCCGGCGAGCGACGTCCTGCGTAGAGTCCGTCGCCTCGAGTATCTCGATTCGTGTAGCCACCGATGGGTTGCCCGGGTCGAAGAAGGAACGGCCCCGCGCTCGGGGCGAGGCGACGGTAGCGGAGGACCGGTGGGAACCAAACGGCGTATCGAGGAGTTGCGGGAGCTGCGGGATGAAGCCCTCCACGCAGGGAGCCGTCGCGCCGTCGATCGCCAACACGACAAGGGCAAGCGCACCGCCCGCGAGCGCCTCGACCTGCTCCTCGACAAGGACTCCTTCCAGGAGCTCGACCAGTTCGTGCGACACCAGTCGCGGGGATTCGGCATCGAGGCCTCCCGACCGCCCGGCGACGCAGTGGTCACGGGCTACGGCACGATCGAGGGCCGGCCCGTCTTCGTCTTCGCCGAGGACTTCACGGTGTTCGGGGGCTCGCTCGGCAAGGCCGTCGCCGACAAGGTGTGCAAGCTGTTGGACATGGCCATGCAGGTCGGCGCCCCGGTCATCGGCCTCAAGGACTCCGGCGGCGCCCGCATCCAGGAGGGGGTCTCGTCACTCGACGGCTACGGACGGATCTTCGAGCGAAACGTCCGGGCCTCGGGGGTGATCCCCCAGATCTCGGTGATCATGGGCCCGTGCGCCGGTGGCGCCGTCTACTCGCCGGCCATGACCGACTTCGTCGTCCAGGTCGAGGGCACCTCGCACCTCTTCATCACCGGGCCGGAGGTGATCAAGACGGTCACCGGTGAGACGGTGACCATGGACGAGCTCGGGGGTGCCCACGCCCACGGCGCCAAGTCGGGCGTGACCCACTTCGTCGCCGACAACGAGGAATCCGCCCTCGACCTCGTCCGGTACCTCGTCTCCTTCCTGCCCCAGAACAACATGGAGACCCCGCCCCACTACCCCCCCATGGACCGGGTCGATCGGGCCGAGGAGGCGCTCGACCTCATCATCCCCGACTCGGCCAACCAGCCCTACGACATGACCGAGCTGATCCGGCTCGTGGTCGACGACGAGGAGTTCCTCCAGGTCCACGAGGAGTTTGCCCCCAACCTCGTCGTGGGCTTCGCCCGGTTGGAGGGCCACACGGTCGGGGTGGTGGGCAACCAGCCGGCGTCCTATGCGGGCACGCTCGACATCTCGGCCAGTGAGAAGGGCGCCCGGTTCGTGCGGTTCTGCGACGCGTTCAGCATCCCGCTCATCACGTTCGTCGACGTACCCGGGTTCCTCCCCGGGGTCGCCCAGGAGCACGGCGGCATCATCCGCCACGGCGCCAAACTGCTCTACGCCTATTGCGAGGCCACGGTGCCGAGGATCTCGGTGATCACCCGGAAGGCCTACGGCGGCGCCTATCTCGTCATGAACGCCCGCGGGATCCGAGCCGACCTCGTGTTCGCCTGGCCCTCGGCCGAGATCGCGGTGATGGGCGCCCAGGGCGCCGTGAACATCATCCACCGGCGCACCCTCGCCGAGTCCGACGACGTCGAGACCCGTCGCGCCGAGCTCGTCGCCGAGTACGAGGAGCAGTTCAACAACCCGTACCGGGCGGCCGAGCTCGGCCTCGTCGACGAGGTCATCGAGCCCCGTGACACCCGGCCGAAGCTCGTCGCCGCCCTGCGGATGCTTCGGTCGAAGCGTGAGGCGCTCCCGTCGAAGAAGCATGGGAACATCCCCCTGTGAGTGATCCGGTGCTCGAGTCCGTCCTGATCGCCAACCGTGGCGAGATCGCGGTGCGCATCATCCGCACCGCCCGTGAGATGGGCCTGCGGACGATCGCCGTGTACTCCGAGTTGGACCGTGACGCCCTCCACGTCGAGCTCGCCGACGAGGCCTGGGCGATCGGCGGCGCCCCGGCCGCCGAGTCGTACCTCGACATGGACAAGGTCCTGGCGGTGGCGCACGAGTCGGGGGCGGCCGCCGTACATCCCGGGTACGGGTTCCTGGCCGAGAACGCCGAGTTCGCCCGACGCGTGATCGACGCGGGCCTGGCGTGGGTCGGCCCCCCGCCGGCGGCGATCCGGACCATGGGCGACAAGATCTCGTCCCGGCTCGCAGCGATCGAGGCCGACGTCCCCACCGTTCCGGGCACGACCGAACCGCTCCGCGACGTCGACGAGATCGCCGCCGTCGTCGAGGAGTACGGCTACCCGGTCGCGATCAAGGCGGCCCACGGTGGCGGGGGGAAGGGACTCCGCGTCGTCTGGTCCGACGCCGGTCTGGCCGACGCCTTCGAGGGCGCTCGCCGGGAGGCCGACGCCTACTTCGGCAACCCCGAGGTGTACGTCGAGCGGTACCTCGAGCGCCCTCGTCACGTCGAGGCGCAGGTCCTCTTCGACGACCACGGCAACGCCCTGTTCCTCGGCGAGCGGGACTGCTCGGTGCAGCGCCGCCACCAGAAGCTCATCGAGGAGACGCCGTCGCCGGGCCTGTCGGACGAGGTGCGAGAGGCGCTGGGCGAGGCGTCGCTTCGGGTCGGCCTTGCCTGCGGCTATCGCAATGCCGGCACCGTCGAGTTCCTGCTCGACGCCGACGGACGCCACTTCTACTTCCTCGAGATGAACACCCGCCTCCAGGTGGAGCACACCGTGACGGAGATGGTCACCGGGGTCGACCTGGTGGCCGAACAGCTGCGGATCGCGGCCGGCCTCCCGATGTCGGTCACCGAAGTGGCACCAACCGGCCATGCCATCGAGTTGCGCATCAACGCCGAGGACCCCGTGGCGGGTTTCGTGCCCAGCCCGGGCACCGTCACCGACTACCGGGAGCCGGCCGGCATCGGGGTGCGCGTCGACTCCTGGATGCGGCCGGGGGCCACGATCTCCCAGTACTACGACAATCTCATGGCGAAACTGGTGGTGTGGGCGCCCGACAGACCGGGCGCCATCGCCCGGGCCCTGCGGGCGGTGGACGAGTACCAGGTGACCGGCGTCGCCACCACCCTGCCCGCCCATCGCCATGTCCTCGGACACCCCGACTTCGTGGCCGGCACCCATCACACCAAGTGGATGGAGGATGCCGTCGACCTGGGCCACCTCGCCCACGAGCTGGCCCCCGCCGTGCCCGAGGAGGAGGCCGAGGTGGAGCGATCGATGACCGTGGAGGTGGGCGGGCGCCGCTTCGCCGTGCGGTTCTGGGCCCCGGCACCGATCGACGCGGGCCCCGGCGCCCAGCGGCGCCGTCCCCCGGCTCGCCGCACGAGCGGCTCACGCAGCGGTGCCAACGACGGGATCGTCGTGGCACCGATGCAGGGCACGATCGTGAAGCTGTCGGTGGCCGCGGGCGAGACGGTCGAGGCCGGCGACCCCCTGTTGGTCCTCGAGGCCATGAAGATGGAGAACGAGGTCACCGCCCCGCTCGGCGGCGAGGTCGTGGAACTGCGGGTGCAGCCCGGCGACACGGTGGCCCCGGGCGAGGTGATGGCGGTGATCCGCTGACGGCCACCGGTACGCTGCCGTGGCGATGAGCGAGAGCCCGGCGGCGCCCACCCCCCGCACCCACCGAGTCAGAGCCGCCCTCACCGGCCGGGCCGGGCTCCGGGCGTTGGGCGCCCTCGCCATCGTGCTGGTGGCGCTCTTCTTCCCCGTCGCCATCACGACCGTCCTCTTAGAGGTGGCGGCGGTCGGTCTGCTGGTCGTCGGCGTGCACGGGGTCTGGATATCCCAGCGCTCGTCCCGCACCCGATGGCTCGAGGTGGCCCGCGATCTCTCGGTCGCCGCGGCGGGTGGGGCCATCCTCTGGCTCCGCTTCACCGGCCAGGGCGCCGTCATCATCGCCTCCCTGGCGATCATCCTCGCCGTCCGCGGCCTCGTACAACTGGTCGGCGTCGTCCGCGACCGCGAGCGACGCCGCTCGGTGTGGCCGTACCTGCCGCCGATCGCCCAGGCCCTGGTCGCCGCACTCCTCTGGGTCGTTCCCGCGTCCCTCTCGATCGTCGCCATCGCCATCGCCCTCACCTGGATCGCCTCGGGGGCGATCAACCTGCAGCGGGCCCTGACGGATCCCCACGCCGACCCGGCGGGTCTCGCCGAGACCGGGACCGCCGTCATGGACTACCTGCGCAACCAGGACGTCGGCGACGAGACCCGCGAGCAGGTCGAACAGAGCCTGTTCTTCGAGGGGCAGCTGTCGACGTCTCGGCTCTGGCGATTCGTGGCCCTCATGTCGTTCTCGACCGCCATCGCCACCTTCGGGATCGCCTCCGATTCGACGGCCGTCGTCATCGGGGCCATGCTCGTCGCCCCGCTCATGACCCCGATCCTCGGGATGTCCGCCTCGATCGTCACGGGATCCACCGAGCGCCTCGGTCGCTCGGCGGCGGTCGTGGCCCTCGGCGTCGCCGTGGCGATCGCCCTCTCGTTCCTGCTCTCGAAGTACGTGGGCGGATTCCTCGACGTCGAACGCAACACCCAGATCGCCTCCCGGGTGGCGCCGACGCTCGTCGACCTGGCGATCGCCGTCGCCGCCGGGGCGGCCGGGGCCTTCGCCAACGCCCGCCGGGACGTCGCCGACAGCCTGCCCGGGGTCGCCATCGCCGTCGCCCTGGTTCCGCCGCTGTCGGTGGTCGGGACCGTCCTCCAGGAGGGCGAGCTCTCCATGGCGGTCGGCGCCTTCCTGCTGTTCGCCACCAACCTCGTCGGCATCATCGTGGCGGCATCGGTCACGTTCTTCCTGCTCGGACTGGCCCCCTGGTTCCATGTCGAAGCCCGATCGGAGATGATCGGTCGCAGCTTCGCCACCGCGGCGGTGGCACTCGTGCTGGTCGCCATCCCGCTGGCGATCTCAGGAGAGGACCTCATCACCTCGGCGACCAACCAGGCCCGCATCCAGCAGATCATCGACGACGTCGCGGCCGATACGCCCTACGAGATCGTGAGCATCGACATCACCGCGGCC